>NZ_AWXD01000025.1:0-89323 GCF_000478945.1 Peptoniphilus sp. BV3AC2
TCTTTTTTTATGTCCAAATAAAAATTTTCCATAAAATTTATAAAACTAACAAAAAAATAAATTTTATAATCGAATAGGGGCTAAGAACTAGCCCCTTTCACACCACCCATACGTGCCGTTCGGCATACAGCGGTTCAATATTTTCTTGTATAATATTATTTATTACTGATGTTTCTATTTAACTTTATTCTTTTTGTATCCGAACCTTGAGAAATGAATACGTCATTCCTTGTATTCCATCAAGTCATAGTACATCCTTTTCAAATATTACAATAAATATCGTTCATCCCTTCGCTCCATTTCCATTACAGAAACTTCTTCACTACTATGGAGTCTGCTGACTTCTCATAATTCGTTGTTACTACTGAGTCGTCTATGAGACCTCACTGGATAAGCCCTAATACTTTCATCGTTTACTTGCAGAATTTACGCCTTGGGTTTACGGTTACCTTTTGGTCCTTTGCTATCTTTGGCTAGCTTACCCACCTTTTACGCCTTATATTCTGTTCCTGTTCCTCAAGTCACGATTTCGCTATTGCTTCTTCTCTCCTAGATGTCACCATCTAAAACTTGCAAGTCGCTATTAGATTCGTTGATAACTACGCTCTGTAGGGAATTTCATCCCAGCATTAGAACATGCCCGTCATACAAAAAAAGAGATGAATTAATTATTAATTCACCTCTTTTGGAAATATCCTTCTTTAGTGATTTTACATTGCTAGATGATATAAAAATAAAAATAAATCAATCTAATCTCCAATTTCAATATATATTTCGTTAGATACCTTTGATCCGTCAACCTCTATACTTGTAGAACCGTATTCTGGAGTTGATACAACCATAGTATAAATTTTATTTTTTTCTAAAGTTATAAAAGCATCTCCGTATTTATTTATTCTTAAAGTTGCAATTTTTTTACCCTCTTCATAAACTTCAACGGTCCCCTTATTTGGTCCTCCATCTTTTCCCCCAATGTGAATCCAATGTTTAGGAGCATTAACTCTTATTTCTGTAAGCTCTTTTGAAGTTTTTTTATTTACAACTTCTATTTCTTTAGATGCAACAAAATTACCACGTTTATCTTCTATTATTAAAACATATTTTCCATTAGGAATATTTTTAAAAAGAAATTCTCCGCCTAAACCTCCTAGATTTTGCTTTCCTTTGACTTTATTATCTTTTAAGGATTTTATCTTTATTGTAAGTCCATCATAAGCCCATCCGTTATTTGAATAATTATACACGTTTACAAAGCCTTCTAAGCTATCATCTATTTTCCCGAAATTGTAACTATATTGATAAACTTCTTTTGGTCCAAAAAGTTTTGTTTTTTTGTCGATATTAAATATCTTTTCCAGTTTTATTACAGCCATACCACTAGCAGATAACTTTCCGTTGCAGCTTAACTTACCAGTATAATAGTCATTACTTTTATTATTCTTATACTTATAAACAAATTCCCCTTCTCCTTTAAATGTATTTATAAGCTCACTATTGATCATTAGATACATATTTCCTAAAGTAATTAATCCAATATCCACACCAGGGGTAAGTGTCAAGTTTGCATTTCCGATTACTCCAGCTTCAAGTGACGCTTCTGGATATCTTTTACTGCCTCTTGTTCCATAAACATAATTGAAGTCTTTAATTTTGAAAGTTTTATTAATAAAGTTTGGTAGATCTACATGGATATTTGTTAATTTAGCATTTTTCCCTTTAACTGTATAATTGGTATAATTTTGAATTTCTTTATTTGCCAGTGATATTTCATAGGTGTGTCCAATTTTTGTGTTTAAATTTGCATAACAATCAACCTTTAAATTGCCATTCATATCTATATATACACCAGCAAAAACACCTAAAAGACAACCACTCATTGCCCCTTTTGCAGTTTGAGAAGTTCCAGCGGACGTTTTGACCTTGGGCTTAATAGATTTTATTGGAATAGTAATAAACATCAAGTATTTCCTATTGTTATATTTATCTAATACACCCTTTAGTGGTATTTGTAATAAGTGTTTAGATTTAACTTTATTGTCTTTTGTATTACCTTTTAATGAGCTAGATGCTGTAATTGCAAGCTTCATAGAGTTCTTGTCAGTAAGGACACAATCAGATTTCATATACATTCCTACAGGAATTGATATATCTGCGTATTTAGAGTATTTTTCAAAAAGTTTCATTTCTTGGAATTTTACTGTTGAATCTAAATCCAATGTGAGATCTTTGTTATAATTAAAAGATATATCAGCTCCAAAACCTATTTTTGCATTTGGGTTTCCATCGGGATTTCCTTTTTCAGCAAAATATTTATTAAAACCTTTTTCGATATTAACTATTTTATCTCCGTTTATATCAAGATTTGCTGTGTAACCAAAACTTGCACCTACGCTGTTTTTAGATATTCTTTTTACTGTTTTTTTCTTCTTTACATTAAAAGTAGTTTTAAATTTTCCAATATTTACAATCATATCGCTAAATGCAGATCTAGCCATATATGGCTGTATTCCTGAAAATTCTTCTGATTCATCATAATTCATTTCATTAATAGAATTATCTGTTTCTAAATTTTCAGTATTTTCACTGAGTATAGCTTCAAGTTTTTCTTCTAGTAATTCCTTATTATTTATTCCTTCTTCAGTAAGGAATACATTGTCTTCAGATGGCATTAATGCTTCACTTGTAACCATATTAACAACATCTTCATCATAAAGTCCTTCACTTTGATTTTCTTTAAATGCCATTAATATATAATCATCTGGATTTTTCTCTTCAAGATCTTCATCGCTATATCCATCTAAGTCACTTTTTATATCGTTGTAAGTGTAATATCCAGCAAACCCTCTAGAAAATATAACATCATAGTCAAATACAACTATACTACTTCCATCTTCATCAGAGTGAATTTTTTTAAATTCTTCTACAAAGCTAGAGTCTTTTGGATATGCAACATAAACTATATCTGGGTCATTTAATGAGTCATAAACGAATGTAGCTTCTGTAAAGAACTTATCAGTCCATTCTTTTGTTATAGTTGTAATGTTGTCTTTTATTGTTATTTCTTTATTAACTCTTTCAATGAAAACAACTTTTTCTTTAACTGACCCATCTTTCATTTCGAAGAAAACTTCAAGACGGTTACTACCAATCTCTACATTTTCCAAAGGAATCGTAAAATTATTTTCATCATCAAGTTTAGTTTCTCCCTTTTCAGGATTTTGATAACCAAAAGCTCCTCTTCCATACCTAATTTTATTTACTTGATTACCATTTATAACAAATCCCTCTACATTAAGTTGCTTTTCGTCTGTTATTAAAGATTGGTAATCATTTATTCCAATTATATGTGCAATAGCATCATCACGTTCAACCTTATCCTTGTCATAAGGCATTGGTATATCAACTATATCTACAGTACCTTTATTTTCAGAATCTGGATTTTCATTTGGATCCTCAGTTTCATTGCCTGTACCTGGTTCTGTTGGATCAGGTTTTGTGCCAGGATCTGATGGATCAGGCTTTTTACCAGAATCTGATGGATCAGTTGTATCTGGATTTTCGTTAGGTTTGTTAGGTTTATTTGGATCAGCTGGATTAACTATATTACCTGACTTCTTATCATCTTTTGATGGATAGAATGGATAGTAATTATAATAATTAAACCCAGTATTGTTGTTTTCTGATTTCTTGTTCTTATCTAAGTTTTGTGCTACTTCTTTATCTCCATTTTCTTCAATAAGTTTTATTAAATTAAATAAGTTAATAAAAGCTTCTCCCCTAAGTATATTTTTTCTACCTTCAAAAAATGTTGGTTCATATCCTTTATAAAGTCCAAGAGAATTTGCCTTTTTTGCCATAGAAACAACCCAAGAATCTTGGCTTTCTAAATCCGTGAAAGAATGTGACCTATCTTCTTCTAGTTTAATGTTTTTAGTTAAACTAAATAAAATGCTTGCCACTTCATTTTTTGTAATTGTGGCGTTTGGTCTAAATGTTCCATCTGGATAACCCTTTATATAATTCGCCGCACACCCCTTAGCAATTTCCTTATAATACCAAGAATCTTTACTTACATCTGTAAAAGAAACCGCAGTCTCTTCTTTAAATTTGAAAGCTTTATTTATTATTGTCACAAATTCAGCCCTAGTTAAATTAGCCAAAGGACGAACGCTTCCATCTTCATAGCCTTCTACATAGCCATTTTGTACAAGGAAATCTATCTTATCTGCTGCATAGAAATCCTTATAATCTGTTTTTGGTTGAGCTGCCTCCACTGATTCAAACGGTATTGAAGTAAGAATCATAAGCATTGCCAAAACAAATGATAGCCATCTTTTCAATAAAATCTCCTCCTTTTTTATTGTTTTATCTTAATAAAGTATATCATTTAATAAGCTTAAAATCAATTTTATATATTAAAATATATATATTTTATTTTATAATTTTATCTACTTAATTATCTCTACTACAAATCGAATATGGGCTAAGAACTAGCCCCTTTCACACCACCCGTACGTGCCCGTTCGGCATACGACGGTTCAATATTTTCTTGTATAATATTATTTATTACTGATGTTTCTATTTAACTTTATTCTTTTTGTATCCGAACCTTGAGAAATGAATACGTCATTCCTTGTGTTCCATCAAGTCATAGTACATTCTTTTCAAATATTACAATAAATATCGTTCATCCCTTCGCTCCATTTCCATTACAGAAACTTCTTCACTACTATGGAGTCTGCTGACTTCTCATAGTTCGTTGTTACTACTGAGTCGTCTATGAGACCTCACGGGATAAGCCCTAATACTTTCATCGTTTACTTGCAGAATTTACGCCTTGGGTTTACGGTTATCTTTTGGGTCTTTGCTATCTTTGGCTAGCTTGCCCACCTTTTACGCCTTATATTCTGTTCCTGTTCGTCAAGTCACGATTTCGCTATTGCTTCTTCTCTCCTAGATGTCACCATCTAAAACTTGCAAGTCGCTATTAGATTCGTTGATAACTACGCTCTGTAGGGAATTTCACCCCAGCATTAGAACATGCCATCATACAAAAAAACCATAGATATTTCTATCTATGGTTAATTTTTTTATATCTATTTATTCATAGCTACTGCTATCTTAGCTCCTACTTCTGCATTATGTTTTACTAGAGCGATGTTTGCTTCTAGTGATTTACCTTCTGTTGCTTCCAATACTTTTTGTAGTAAGAATGGTGTGGTTTCTTTGCCGTGGATTCCCTTTTCTTCCGCTTCAACTAGGGCTTCTTTAATTGCAGTATTTATTTTATCTTCGTCCATTTGTGATTCTTCTGGAATTGGATTTGCAACTACGATTCCGCCGTTTAGTCCAAGTTCCCATTTTGTGCTTGCGATATTTGCTGCTTCTTCTTCTGATTTAACTTCATAGTCTAGTTTAAATCCTGATCTTCTTGTGAAGAAGGCTGGCATTTCTTCTGTTCTCATTCCAAGTACAGGTACCCCAAATGTTTCTAGGTATTCTAGTGTAAGTCCAATGTCTAGAATTGATTTTGCTCCGGCGCAAACTACTAATACTTCGTTGTTTGCAAGTTCTTGTAAGTCTCTAGAAATATCGAAAGTCTTTTCTGCTCCTCTGTGAACTCCACCGATTCCTCCTGTTACAAATACTTTTATTCCTGCGATTGCACAGGTGATGATGGTAGATGCAACTGTGGTGCCTCCGTTTAATTTATTTGCAACGATGTATGGGTAGTCTCTTCTAGAACATTTGATAATATCTTTTGAAGTAGCCATAAATTTAAGTTCTTCTTCTGAAAGACCTACCTTTATTCTTCCATTTATAATTGCTGTTGTAGCTGGTGTTGCTCCTTCTTTTCTGATGATATCTTCAACTGCTTTCGCTGTTTCTAAATTCATTGGATATGGCATTCCATGGGAAATAATTGTGGATTCAAGGGCAACTATTGGGCGACCTTCTTCCATTGCTTTCTTAACTTCGTCACTGTAATCAACGTATTTTTTTAAAACTTCTTTGTTCATTTTTACCTCACACTTTCTATATTTAATTTATCTGATACTGCTCCTTCTGATTCCAATGTAATTTTGGAACATTTTGAAGCAAACTTAAGTCTGTCTTTGATATCCATATCATTTAAGTATGCGTGGGCATACCCAGCACAGAATGCATCTCCTGCTCCAGAGACGTTCACTATATCCGCCTTAAGGGCACCTTGTTTAACATAATTTCCTTCTGAATAGTAGATTGCTCCTTCCTCTCCCATAGTTAGGACGATTTCTTTTATTCCCTTATCTATTAGAGATTTAAGTGCCTCTTTTAGAGATTTTTCATCCTTAACTTCGATTCCAGATATCTCTTCTATTTCATATTTGTTTGCCTTTAGGATTGAAATCTTCGAAACATGGTCTCTAAGTTTTATTGCTTTATTCACAGACACAGCTTCAACCATGGTCTCAATTCCCAAGCTGAGCAGGTATTCTATAGCATCTTCCCTTAGATTTGTATCGATGACTAACATGTCAAAACTCTTTATAATGCTAGATTTTGTTTTCAAAAATTCTACATTTAAAGAGTCCATAATGTCCATATCTGCAACGGCGTAGATCATGTCGTGGTTTTCATCGTGAATCGCCAAGTACTTAGAAGAATTCTTGCCATGGATCCTCATCATATCCTTGGTATCGCAGTTTACATTTGTAAGAGACTTTTCAATTATTTGAGCCTCCGCATCGGAACCTATAACTCCTATAAAGGAAACTGTTGAGCCAAGCCTTGCCAAGTTTTCTGCAATATTTCTGCCTACTCCTCCAGGAGAAGTGGTTATGTGACCAGGATTTGAATCTCTCATAATAAGTTTTTTAAACGGCACTGAGAGAATATCTGCATTGGCACCGCCTACTACCATTATCTTTTTTCGCTTTCCAAGAATATATCCTCTGCCTTCTATATATCCCTTCTCTGAAAGAGCTGAAATATATGTGGCTACAGAACTTCTAGATATATTAAGCAAATCCGCCATTTCATTCTGTGAGATGGATGGATTTTTTTTAATAAGAGCTAGTATTTCTTCTTCTCTTGGAGTCATATAATCACCTCGACTTTTGTTTATATTATAATCATAAGTCTAGTCTTTTTCAATAGAATTTCTGTGAAGTTTATATTATCTATAAATTTAAAATTTAAAAATTTATTTAAATTTTATTTTGTTACTTTTAAATAAAAAACTTCCAACAAAAAAAGATAGTGTCTCCACTATCTCTTCTATTCGTCTTTATTCTTTTTCATAAGATTGTAGCAGTTTCTACAGATTGGTTCGTATTCGTTTTGCGCTCCGATTACGACCCTTTGGGTGTCGTCTGATTTTCTATGGGAAACCCATGCGTCGCTGCCGCATTTTACGCATACTGCGTGATGTTTGGTGATGTAGTCACAAATTGGCATAAGATCTTTTACAATTTCAAATGGATGAGCTTCGAAGTCCATATCAAGCCCTGCCACTACGACAGTCTTGCCATCGTATAATAGTTTATTTATATCTTCTAAAATCTCTTTTCTTTCGCCGCCGAGGAATTGAATCTCATCTATTCCCACCACGTCAACGGGATTTTCTTCTACAAATTTTACAATATCTTTTACAGAATCAACCATCACCGCTTCTATATAGGTCTTGTCGTGGGTGGTGATTCTGTCCTTCTTATCCCTTGTATCCATTGCAGGTTTAAATGCACAGGTTTTGTATCCTGCAATGGCAAATCTCTTCATTTCTCTTTCCAGACTAGATGTTTTACCAGAAAACATGGAGCCTGTGTGCATGATTAATTTACCTTTATATTGATGCATTATATATTTTTAAGTCCTTTCTTGATTGGAGATATTATAATAAATACCACCACTGCACTTACAATTATCTGTACAACATTTCCAGGTATTGATGCGAATGGTGCTACGAATGAATGATACATAATTGCTTCGCCGAAGTAATATCCTAGTACCTTTATCACTACCATTAGTACAAATCCTATTAAAAGATTTTGTACGTTAAATTTTTTGGTCACATTTCCTAGTACGTATCCCATGATTAGACATGTGATTACTGTAATTGGTGCCCATGCTAAGTATCCAGAGAATATATCAAACATTCCCATACCAAGTGCTCCTGCTATGGCTCCCACATATGGTCCATAGACGATGGATGCCACGAAGAATGGAACATTACCCAGGTGAACTAAGCCTCCGGCAATTGGTCCCGGAACTTTTAGCCATGTAAATAGGAAAATTAGTGCTGCTGATAGAGCTGTGATAGTTATATTTTTTGTACTTTTCATTTATTTCGCCGCCTTTTTAATTATTTCTTCTAAATCTTCTTTGTTAAAATCATATTCCTTTGAACAGAAATGGCAAACCACGTGGGCCTTACCATCTTCTTCTATGATCTTTTCTATTTCGTGGACTCCTATGGATGCTATGGAATCCTCTACCTTTTCTCTGCTACAGTTGCATCCAAATTCTATATCTTTTACTTCTAGAATTTCATATTCCATTTCTCCATAGATCTTCTTTATTATTTCTTCTGGAATATATTCAAGAAGTAAATCCGTTATGGATTTGATAGGTGCCAGATTTTTCTCAATTATTTCTATATTTTCTTCGGGACAGTCAGGCATAAGTTCTAGGATAAATCCTCCCGCTTCTTTTATGCTTAAGTCCACATCCACAAGCACCCCAAGACCAACCGCTGATTTAACTTGGTTGGAATTTAAGAGATAGTATGCAAAGTCATCTCCTATCTCTGATGTTAAAAGTGGTACCGAGCCGGAGTAAGGCTCTTTCATTCCAAGGTCCATTGTGATATTTAATGTTCCCTTGCCTATAAATCCGCTGACGTCAATCTTGCCATCAGATTCTCTCGCAGGCAAATCCACATTGTTATCTACATATCCTTTTATCTTTCCATCATTTTTTCCTGTTACAACTATCCTTCCACCAGGTCCATCTCCTGCAATGATAGCTGTAATGGTATCATTTTCGTTTTTAAGAGTCGACGCCATTATAGATGTTGCAGTAAGTGTCCTACCCAAAGCACATGCAGCTGTTTTACATAGACCGTGGGCAAGTCTTGCATCATTTACCACATCCGTCGTGTCTGCAAACCTCATCTTAATCGTCTTGTCTTTTGAAATTGTACTATAAATTTTCCCCATAACAAACAAACGTGACACGTTTAGCTGTGTCTATACCTCCTTCATCGCTGTAATTATTATATAGTTCTACTCTAAAACCACATCCTTCTAAGTAATTTTTAACAGTTTTAATATCGTGGGCACATTCCACATGATTTTCTATAAATCTTCTGTATGTACCATTTTCTTCTTTTACAAAGAAATTGATATCGTAGTAGTTGAGCCTTTCTTCTTCATCGAAGAAATTTTCCCAAATATAAAATACATTTTCCGTTTCATCTATATAGACCTCTTCCATGTTTTGAAACTTATAAAATGTATTTAAATCAAAAATAAATATTCCGCCTTCATTTAAATTATTGGCTACGTTCTTGAAAATATCTTTTAATTCTTCAGTATCCAAGATGTAGCTTAAACTATCTCCAGAAGATATGATTGCATCATAGGACTTATGCATATCGAAACTTCTCATATCGAGACAGTAGAGATTGCCTTTCACCTTATTTCTTGCCATTGCAAGCATATCCGGTGAAAGATCAAAACCATCTATTTCAAAATCATCTTCTAGGAGCTTCATCATAGTTCCTGTGCCACATCCCATGTCTAGAACCGATTCTTTCCCCTTTAGTTTTTCTTTTATAAACTCTGCAAAACCTTTGTAGTCTAAGTCATACATGAGTTCATCGTAAATATATGCAAAACCCTTATACAATTTTTAGTTCCTCTACAATCTCAGAAAGTACTTTCGACGAATTTTCGTGGAATACAAAGTCCGCTCTATAATCGAATGGAGTCCTATCGTTATTTATTATTATTAAATGAGGAAACATCTCTGGAAAGAAATTGACAGGACTTACCGTTAGAGATGAACCCACTACTATAAGCGTATCCTTTCCACTTGCAGCAGTGTATGCCTTTTGAAAATCGAGAGGCATACTATCTCCAAACATGACTACATTTGGTCTTACTGTCCCACCGCATTTTTCACATTTTGGTGGTATTTCTTTCTCCTCTACCTTTGAAACCAGGTACTCAAAAGGATAGACAGCGCCGCATTTGATGCAGTGGACGTCTCTAGTTTCCCCATGAACTTCAAAAATATTTTTAGATCCTGCTTTAAAATGAAGATTGTCTATGTTTTGAGTTATAATTCCATCCAAGTATCCTAAATCTTCCATCTTTGCAAGAGCGAGATGCCCTTTATTAGGCTTTCTATCGAAGAGATCTTTTAGAATTACATATCCTTCGCTGTAGAATCTCTCTGGTTCATACATTAAAACTTCTCTTGATAGGGCGGTAACTGGATCAAACTTTTGATAGTAGCCTGTGCTTGATCTAAAGTCTGGGATTCCAGAGTCAGTAGATATTCCTGCACCGGTAAGTGCAAATACTCCATTTGAATTTTTAATAAGTTTTGCCGCTTCTTTAATACTCATGACTACCTCCTAAAAATAGATAAGTTGTAAATAATGTAGAGAATAAACTCTGCGAACACTGGAATAAAACTAAACCACTCAAAATCATCTATGGAACGTCTCGGCGTCTTCAAAACTTCACTATTTTGTCTGATGGTTCTCTTTTGGCTCATATATTTAAATATGATTACTAAAAGCACTACACTTATTACAGAAAGAACTGTTAGTACCACTACTGTAAAAGCTTCTGTAGAACCAATGGATTTAGCTAGGTTTGAATTTGAAAAGATGCCGATGAAATTGTCATTAAAAAACTTCGCCACAAGGATTGCTATAATATTATTGGTAAAATGGCTTATGATTGGAGCATAGATAGAACCAGTTAGTTCCATAAGATTTGCAAACAAAATTCCTAGAAGAAATGGTGCCACGAAATTTTGTATATCGAAATGGCTCATAGCAAAGATAAAACTGCTAAGAAGTATTGCAAACTTTCTTCCATAGATATCATAGGCATTTAAAATCATCCCCCTGAAGAATACTTCTTCACAGATTGAAGGTATTAGACAGGCGAATACTAAGTATATCGAGAAAGATGATTTTGTAAATATGTCCTGTGAAAAGTTGTTAAACTCGACAACTTTTGAAATTGCATTTAGAAATAGTCCATTTAATAGAAGTATTATCGGATATGATAGGATCGTTACAAATATTACAAGGACTATATTTATAAATGAAATTTTGTTTACCGACAAAAGTCTCTTAACATTTCCAGAAAAGAATAGAATTATAATGGCAGGTATGAGAAGTAGGAACACTTCTGTAATAAATGTGCCTAGAAAGAAATTTTTTTCTTGGATGGTATTTCCAATGGTTAGAAATAGTATTCCAAAGATAAGACAGAAAATATTGACGGTAAAGATATTTATATTTTTTTGTAATAATTTCTAGTTCTCATAGGTAAATATATAAGGGATATTTCTCATATAATCCCCATAATTTAATCCGTATCCAACTATGAACACATCTTCTATCTTAAATCCTGTGTAGTCTGCTTCCACGTCCACTTCTCTTCTAGAAGGTTTATCTAGAAGCACACAGGTCTTTAAAGATTTTGGATTCTTGCTATTTATATGTTCGATTACAGATTTCAAAGTATGGCCGGAGTCGATTATATCATCGACTATAAGTACGTCTCTTCCTTCAACTTGTGATCTAAGATCAGAGATAATTTTGACTTCGCCACTGCTCTTTTCTTCGTGACCATAGGACGCTGTGGTTAAGAAATCAACTTCCAGTTCCAAATCCATATTTCTAATTAGGTCTGCACAGAAAATAAATGAACCTCTAAGTAGTGATACTACTAGTAGATTCTTGTCCTTATAATCTTGTGTCAGCTCTGCACCTAATTTTTCAATTCTATTTCTTATATCTTCTTCCGAAAAAAGTATTTTTTTAGTCTTATTCTTCATTTTTTCTCCTCGAATTTATTTCTTTTAATTCTAAATAAATCTTATTAAGCGTAAGTTGGATTGTAAAGAGTATGATAATTATAATTGCGAGTACAAAATAAACACCCATAAATCCCTCCTTATTTTATTATACCATTAATTTTCATAAAAAAATCCCACTTAATGAGAAGTGGGAGTAAAATAAATTGTTTTGCTGCCAAGGGGTAAAATTTCATTTCGTCTTGGTTTTGTGTGGGCTGTATACTTCATGGTTACTGTATCTTGGTAGGTTATAAGAGCAACATGGGACGCATCTGTCCAATAGACGATTGACCCGGGCTCAACCTTTCCTCGAAATTTTTCTTGATAGAAAAATCCGTGGCGAGTAAGGTATGGAACAAGCCCTGAACCATCATTTTTAAATCCTGTTGTGATCCAGTTTATTGCTCCTGGATAGAAACTTCCCTTTTCAGATATTCCGCCTTTGTTTATACAGGTGGATACGAAATTGGCACAGTTGTTTTCGTACTCTGGTTCGTCTTTATAATGTTCTAGTGCGTATGTGCAAGCTTCTTTTCTATCATAATTTCCTTCGCCGATTGTTTTTTTGTAATTTATTGCTGCAGATTTTCCAAGACTACTAAGCCTAGCTTCGTCTATCTTAATTGCAGAAAGTTCTAGAGTTTTTTCATGGAGAGGAAATTTTAAATCACCGAAACTACTTTTGCCATTAGGCATGAGAAAAACTAGACTCGTCTTTGATTTATTTTTATAGAAATTATTTGCATAGTTTTCTAAGTACTTTGCATAATCTTTTGCTTCATCTGTGGTCGCATTTTCTCTAAAACTTTTTATAAAAGGTAGGTCATTTGGAGATTTCGTTAGAGTCATATTAAATTCTGTGGTAAATTCCAGTCCTCTATCCGTTTCTTCTGTGGATGTGATTTTGAAATTTTCTATGTCGTAGTATCCTCTGTAATTTTCAATTAAAAATTCTTCCACATCCTTTTCTATATTCTTTACGATTTGTGGTTTTGGAGTAAATAGTTTTATATTTTTTACATTTCTTGCAATCCTAGGGAAGATAAATATTAAAAGTCCTAGGAAAAATATCAAAATAATTATTCTAAATAAAAATGAAAAAAGCCTTCTTAAAAATCTCATAATACACCTCCTAATTATAGTACCAGGAATGTTTTACAAAATTTCTAAGAAGACTCTAAATTTGTTTTAAATTAATATTATTAAATTTTATTTTTTGATGAATTAAAATTAACCTAAACTACTTGAAAATAATTTAAATTAAAATCAATCCTTGGAAAGAATTAAAAATCCTTCTCCATCTATCTTTATCTTCGCAGAATCATCCTTAATTTGATTTGAAGTTGCACGAATTGTGTACCTGTTGAATTTAAAATCTTCCACATCGTAGTGGGCTCCTTTTATTGAAAGTGTGACCTCTTTTGAAACGGGAACTATGGAAAAATATTTGTAATTATTTTTAGGAATTTCAACTTCTTCGTTAGAAATAAATCTAACTTCATTGTGGTCATCGATAAATCTTCCAGCCACATTTTCTTTTTTCAGTCTCTCTAAAAGAAACATGGAAGAAAACATATGGTCAAGTCTCGTTCCCGTTGCAGCGAGAATCACAATATCATCTGCACCCTTTTCAAGTAGCACTTCAAGACATAGTTCTGTATCGGTGAAATCTTTTTTTGTAGGATATTTTTTTATCTTAATATTATTTTTTTCGATAAATTCTCTTCCCACATCATCTATGGAATCAAAATCTCCAAGCACTTCGTCTGGAATTATATCTGTTCCAATCAAATTTTTTATTCCGCCATCAGCAACTATGATGTACCTTCCATCTATATTTTCAAGAAGAGTTTTTTCACTGACCTTAGTGCCTCCGCTTATTAAAAGTCCCTTCATCTTAGTGCCTTAAACCTCTTTATATTTTCTATTGCATCTCCAGTGAATACTCCGGAGCCTGATACCAACATATCTGCTCCTGCTTCATAAAATCTCATTGCGTTATCTAATTTTACTCCGCCATCGACTTCAATCTTTATGTCCAAGTTTTTTTCTTCAATGAGTTTTTTTATTTCTTTTATCTTTTCGAAGGATGACTCAATCATCTTTTGTCCGCCAAATCCTGGATTAACACTCATTACCAGTACAAGATCAACCTTATCCAAGATCCAATTTAATATTGAAATATCATCGGAAGGATTTAGTGCCACTCCAGCTTTAACTCCATAGGACTTAATTAGAGAAAGTGTCCTATCCAAGTGTTTCGTTGTTGAAGGATGCACGGTTATAATATTTGCACCAGCATTTACAAAATCTTCTATAAAATTTTCTGGTCTTTCAATCATTAGATGCACATCGAATGGAATCTCTGTGTGAGGTCTCATCGCTTTTATAATTGGAGCTCCAAAGGTTATATTTGGAACGTAGTTTCCATCCATTACATCTAGATGAACGAAATCTGCTCCTCCAATATTTAATTTTTCAAGTTCTCCTTTTAAATCTGCAAAGTCACATGAAAGCATTGACGGTGAAATCATTAGTACTTCCTCCTATTTTTTAATTCTTCATACAGTCTTATATAACTTTCGTACCTGGTTTCTTCGACTTCCCCATTTTCTAATGCAGCTTTAACTCCACATCCAGGTTCATTTACATGGTGACAGTCGTTAAATTTACAAGAATATTTATTAAACTCTCTAAAATAATATTTCAGATCTTCTGCTTCAACATCTACTTCGTAGCTAGAAAATCCTGGTGTGTCAAAGATAAATGTATTATTTTCTCCAGGAAATATTTCCACATGTCTTGTGGTATGTTTACCTCTATTTAGCTTTGAAGAAACTGTTCCCGTTTCAAGATTTATATTTAAAATATTTGAAATAAGGGTTGATTTTCCTGCTGCTGATACTCCCGATAAGGCTGTAGTTTTACCTTCCAAAAGATTTTTTATACTTTCTTTTCCTTCTCCAGTAATCGCACTGTAAATGAAGGTTTCGTATCCGGCTTTTTCATAAATATTTTTAAGCTCGTTTGCATAATCTTTATCCAAGTCCGCTTTAGAGATGACAATCTTAACAGTCATATCTTCTTTTTCATATTCGGCAAGGACTTTGTCGATTAAAAATATATTTGGGTTGGGATTCTTCGTAGGAATTATCACAAGTGCCAAGTCCACGTTGGCAACAGGAGGTCTCTTTAGCATGTTTTTTCTAGGATGAACATTAGTTATGTAGCCAAGCATTTCCTTTTCAACTTCGAAATCAACGATATCTCCAACTACAGGTTTTTCATCTTTATGGCGAAAAAGTCCACGAGCTCTTGTCTCGTAGACTTTGTCATCTTTTACATAATAAAATCCGCCGGTTAATTTAATAATCTTACCAATCATTTAAGCACCGTTGTATCGACTTCTTCGCCATCTATTGAAAGTACGAATTTGTCTCCAGATTTTCCTTTTATTTCTATTGAAATATCTCCATCTTCAAAAGTTTTGTGGTAGTCGTAAAATACCATGCTTTCTCCATCTCTATACCTAGTAACTACGACTCTATGTCTTTGACCGTCATCGTTTACTTTTGTTTTAAATACTTGACTTACTTCTGAGCTATCACTTTCATTTTCGCTAGGTTCAGTGCTTTGAGTAACAGGTCCACTAGAAACTATTAGATGAACAGTGGAGTTTTTAGCAACTTCTCCGATTGGATCTTGTCTTACGACTTCATCCTTACCAACTTCATTTGATTCTTGGTATTCAACTTCAACCTTAAGGCCACTATCTTCCAAATATTTTTGTGCAACGGTTAGTTTTTCACCCCTGAAGTTGATTGCATTTACAGGATTGTTGTCTATTCCCTTTGAAATTACTAGATCGACAGATTGACCTCTCTTAATTTCAAATCCTGCTTTCGGTTCTGTGGAGATGATCTTACCTGCTTCGATTTCATTTGAATATTCTTCTTTTACTTCACCAATATTAATTGAGCTTGAAGTGAATAGATCTTCTGCTTCTGCTCTAGTTCTATTGATAACATTTGGAATGGTCACTACTTCGTCTAGTTTATTTAAAAATACCTTAATTGTATCTCCAGTCTTTATCATAGTTCCCATTACTGGTTCTTGAGAAAGAACAACTCCATTAGGTCTGTTGTCTTCTTCGTCGTATTCTATTTCAAGTTTAAGTCCAAGGGTCTTTAAGATTGATCTTACTTCAGCTTCAGATTTTCCAAGTAGGTCTGGTGCTTCAAATTCTGTAACTTCTGGTTCTTGTACCTTTGGCTTGTCGTCACTTCTACTTGACATAACTTTTGGAACTATAAATACAAGTAGTGCAACGGTTAGTAGCGCCGCAAGCACTCCTAGTAAAAGTGGTCCAGTAGAATTTTTCTTTGGTTTCTGTCTTTTTTTCTTGAAGTTTTCTTCGTTATTTAAAGCTATATTGCTATAAGGAGAATGATCGGAATCATCTCGTCTTATTACTTTTTTATTTCTGCTTACAGGAGGATCTACTTCCTTTTCTGTAATACTAATGCCTCTACCTAAGAGTATTCCCTTAATCGCTTTTATTGCAGCAGACGCATCTTTGAATCTGTCATCAGGATTTTTCATGGTGAGTTTTTCTACCAATATATCTGCGTCTTCACTTATGTCTGAATAAGTATCTGATGGTTTAGGCATCTTGGATTGAACTTGCATCAGTGCAACTGAAACAGGATTTTCCGCATCGAATGGAAGTTTGCCAGTAAGCATTTCATATAGAACTATCCCCAAAGAATAGATATCGGATCTATTGTCTACCTTTACTCCCCTTGCTTGTTCTGGTGAGAAGTAATGAACAGATCCCATAATAGCATTGGTTGCAGTTACAGTTGTGTTGTCGGCGATTCTTGCGATTCCAAAGTCAGTTACCTTTACCCTGTCATCGTGGGTAATCATGATGTTCGGACTTTTGATATCTCTATGAACTATTCCCTTTGAATGGGCAACCTTAAGTGCATCCAAGATTTGAATAGCGTAGTTAAGCGCTCTCTTTTCAGGGATACGCCCTTCTTCTTTGATAACTTCTTTTAATGTTCTGCCTTCTATATATTCCATTACGATGTAATGTACTTTTAAACCTGCTAGATCTTCTGTTCCAACATCGTAAATACTTACTATGCTTGGATGTGAAATTGATGCAGCAGCAAGTGATTCTCTCTTAAATTTCTTTATAAAACCGGTTTCGTCATTGTACTGTGCTTTTAATATTTTGATTGCGACTATTCTGTCAAGTCTTCTATCATGAGCTTTATAAACGTCGCCCATACCACCGGTGCCAATTTTTTCTAAAATTTCGTATCTAGTTCCTAAAACTTTTCCTATCATTCTTAACACCTACTTGTAAATATTATAAAGGTTATATTATCGACTCCGCCATTATCCAGTGCTTCTTTTAAAAGTTCGTCTGCGGCAGCTTCGAGATCTTCATTCTTTAATATCTCTTCTATTTTGTTATTTGTAACCATGTTGGTTAGTCCATCAGAAGTCATAAGAAATATTTTTCCTTTTATAGGACTGACAAACACATTCTTCTTTTTTAGTTTCGATTCTGTGCCTAACGCTTGAGTCAATACATTTTTGTTCGGATGATTTTTTGCTTCTTCTTCCGATATTTCTCCCATATCGAGAAGGTAGTTTACATAGGTGTCATCTCTAGTCAAAAGTCTTAAACCTTCTTCGTCCATTTCATAAATTCTGGAGTCACCTATATTTGCGTAGTAGAGATTGTCTTCGTAAACAAGACCTAGTGATAGGGTTGTGCCCATACCTGAGTATTTTTCATTTTCCGAAGATAATTTTAGTATTTTTGAGTTGGCTTTTTCTATTGCTTCTATTATAGCCTTCTCAATTTCCTCACTACTTTCTATTTTTAAATCTTTAAAATATTCGCTTATTTCTAGGACGGCAGTCTTGCTTGCAGTTTCTCCTGCTAAATGACCTCCCATCCCATCGCATAAGATGAAGAGGTTAAGTTCAGAGTTCGCATATAAGTAGTCTTCGTTGTTTGCCCTTACCAATCCCTTATCAGTTCGCTTTGCTATTTTCATTTTCCAACCTCTTTCTTCTAAGCTGGCCACAAGATGCAGAAATATCTGATCCAAGCTCTCTTCTTATTGTAGCATTAATACCACCTTTTAAAAGCATATTTTGAAATTTCTTTGCACCTTTTGGTGATGTCTTTCCTTTATTATACTCTTTAATTGGATTTAGTGGAATAAGATTCACGTGTACTTTTATATCTTTTGTAATTCTTATTAGTTCATCTGCATCGATTTCTCTATCGTTTACATCTTTTATAAGAGTATATTCAAGGGTTATTCTCGTGCCTGTCCCTTCACTATAATATTTTGAAGCAGAAAGCACTTCTTCTATAGAATATCTATTTGTAATCGGCATTATCTTTTTTCTATCCTCGTCAAAAGGACTGTGAAGTGAGATTGCAAGATTTATCGGTTTCTTTAACTTTTCTAAATCATATATCCTTGGAACTATTCCACAACTAGAGATGGTAATGGATCTGTTGCTTAGATTTTTTCCATTTTCATCGTGGATGATGTCAAAGAATTTAATTACATTTTCATAATTATCTAGAGGTTCTCCACTTCCCATAAGCACAATATTTGAAATATTTATTCCAAGTTTATTTTCAACTAAATAAATCTGTCCTGCCATTTCCGATGGAGTAAGATTTCTTATAAGTCCACCTTTTGTTGACGCACAAAATGAACAGCCCATCCTACATCCAACCTGTGTTGAGATACACTGAGAGTATCCATGTTCATACTTAAGAAGTACCCCTTCGATTAAATTGCCATCGTTTAACTCAAATAAAAATTTAATCGTTTCATCGATTTTGGAATGGTACTCCTCGAATATCTTTATCTCTCTTACAGGAAGACTTTTTAAATCTTTTGGAAGGTTTGAAGAACTATTCAAATCCCATTTTTTATTTTTGTTGAAGAAGGTAAAAAGTTGTTGTGCCCTGAACTTTTTTTCTCCAATTTCTTCGATATAGGACTTCATTTCTTCAAAAGTCAAATCGTTTATAAACATTAAATCCTCCTCAAAAGACTTATGGAAAATCCATCTGCTTCCATTGTAGCATCCGTCTTAAAGGTATCCTTTCCAAAGGTCTTTATCTTTTCAAAATCTCTATTTTTTTCTAAAAATTTATCTACTATATTTTCGTTTTCTTCTTCTAATACTGAACAGGTTGAATACATGAGAAGTCCGCCTGGTTTTAAATATTTACCTGCGTTATCTAACAGTTTTTCTTGAACACAAGTTATGCTTTTTAAATCTACTTCTTTGTACCTGATTTCTGGATGCCTTCTAATAAGTCCAATGGCTGAACATGGTGCATCCAAAAGCACATAGTCAAACTTTTCATTATACTTTTCGTCGTAAATGGTAGCATCTCTAGTTTCAATTTCTAAATTAGAAAGCCCTAATCTCTTTGCGTTTTCTCTAAGTTCCACCATGTCCTTTATGTCCCAGGCTACTACTCTTCCAGTTTTATTTAATATTTCTAAGAGATGAGTGGTCTTGCCGCCAGGATTTGCGCACATATCCAAAACCAAACTTCCCTCTTTTGGATTTAGAAGTTCAGAAATTAAAATTGAACCAGAATCTTGCACATAAAATTTTCCATTTTTAAATTCATCTGTTTTAAAGATATCCTTTGGATCTTCTACGATAATTCCAGATTTTGTCAGCATATCTTTTTTTACATTATATTTTACGCCTAGAGATTTTATAAGTTCGTCTCTTGTTAATTTTGTGAAGTTTGTCCTTATGGTGAAGTTGTCGTCTGTATTATTTAGTTTAAGTATCTCTTCTAATTTATCTTTTGAATAATTTTTTTCTAAGTAGTCGAAGTATTTTTCTGGGACAGAGTACCTGGTTAAGTAGTAGTCTCTTCCCTTTAAATCCACTTCAAAATCTTTTGTTCTCATAAAATTTCTAAGAAGTCCATTTACAAATCCGACACTTCCCTTGTGGGAAACCTTCTTTGTAAGTTTAACCGCCTCATCTACTATTGTGTAATCCGGTATTCCATCCAAAAAAATATATTGATATAGACTCATTTCCAGTATTATTCTAATATCTTCGTGGATCTTCTCAAACCTGATCTTGGAATTCTTTTTTATAAGATAGTCAAGATAAATTTTATTTCTAAGAGTCCCAGTGGTTATATTTCTAAGTAGAGCAATATTTTCGCTCCTACTTTTATTTAATTCTTCTGATAAAAATGCACCGCTAGATACATTTTTGAGTATCTGCAGTGCTTCTCTTCTAACTGACATACTAATCCCTTCTTGATCTTGCAATTGAAAGTATCCTAAGTAGGTTACCTATTGCAGTTATCATAGATGCTAAATAGGTTAGAGCTGCCGCTGATAGCACGTCCCTTGCCCCATCTAGTTCCTGCTCTGTCATTATATTATCTGCAAGCTGAAGTTTCGCTCTCCTTGATGCATCCACTTCTACTGGAAGTGTGATGATTGTAAATAGAACCGCAACTATAAACATAGCTATCCCAACATTTATAAGTATTTCACTCACAAACATTCCAAGTATTACTAGTGTTATTGCAAAGTTTGAACCTATCTGTGCTGCTGGGGCCAATGTCTGTCTTAAAACAAGCGGTCTATAACTTTCCTTATCTTGAATCGCATGACCTACTTCGTGGGCTGCAACTGCTGCGGATGCGATGGACTCACCGTCATAAACATTCTGTGAAAGGGAAAGTGATTTGTCCCTAGGATCATAGTGGTCCGTAAGTGTTCCGTTAATTCTTCTTATGGTTACATCGCTAAGTCCGTTTCTATCGAGGATTATTCTTGCTACTTCTGCCCCAGTTAGTGAACGAGAATTTCTAATTTTAGAATATTTCGCATAATTTCTAGTTATCTTAGATTGGGCGTAAAGAGCAAGGATAAGTCCTGGTAGTACGTATACCATGTAGGAATAATATCCTAAATATGCTCCACCTGTTTGTCCAAACATTTTTAGCCTCCTATTATACTTCCTTTTTCTATCTTTCTACCTCTGAAAAAATCTTCTGCATCCATCATTTTCTTGCCTGGCCATTGAAGTCTATGTGCCTTTATAGAGCCGTCCTTTGTAGCAATTTCTAAATATTTACTAGATTCTAAAACTTCTCCCGGCTCTCCTTTTCCCTCAGAAACTTCTATTTCATCGAGTTTAATTCTATTTCCATCATATAGGATTGATATTCCATTTTTCTTGGTAAGTCCTCTTGAGAGTCTTTCGATATAATTTTTATCCATAGATGTAAAATCTAAATATCCAAAATCTTTTGAAATCTTTGGAGCGTAGGTGGACTCATCGTCATTTTGCTTAGTCCAATTTAGATTTCCATCTATAAATCTGTTTACAAACTCAACTATTAAGTCTGCTCCCATTTCTGAAAGTTCCTCTTCTAGTTCTTCCACATTCTTCTTTCCGATTTCAGTCTTTCCAACTAGAGAGTAGTCCCCTGTATCTAGTCCTTCTTCCACTTTCATTATGGATACTCCTGCTTCCTTATCACCATTTATGATTGCGAAGTTAATCGGAGCTGCCCCTCTTAGTTTTGGAAGGATAGAAGCGTGAATGTTCATAGGATTATCTCCGGTTAAATTTAAAATTCCATCTCTTAAAATCTTTCCATAGGCGCATACTACTACTAGATCTGCGTTAAATGATTTTAAATATTCTATTGAGTCTGAAGAATTTACATTTTTGGGTTGAAAGACTTCGATATTTCTTTCTAAAGCAGCCTTTTTAACTGGAGGCATGGTAATTTTTTTGCCTCTTCCCGAACTTTTATCCTCATTAGTAACCGCTAAGACTACTTCAAAATTGTCCGCAAGTTTTTCAAATGGTTTAACCGCAAATTCGGGTGTTCCCATGTAAATTATTCTCACTCTTCCACCTCATCATCTTCATCTTTAATACTATGGATTTCTGTAGCAAGATCGGTGTAGAGTATTCCATTTAAATGATCAATTTCGTGTTGAAAAATTCTTGCAGTGAATCCCTCAGCTTCCAAAGTTTTTTCTTCTCCATTTTCATCCATGTAGGTCACTACAATATGGTTTGCCCTATTTACGGTTCCCTGTTTTCCAGGCACGCTCAAGCATCCTTCTGGACCTACTTGTTCCCCATCTTTTTCAATAATTTTAGGATTTATAAATGCTCCTCTAAGTCCGTCTTGGTCGTCTACAGTTATTATTCTTCTAAGAATCCCTACCTGTGGAGCCGCAAGACCTACTCCGTTAGAGTAGTCCATGGTTTCAAACATGTCACTGATTAGGGTCTTCATTCTGTCATTTATATCATTAACTTCTTTTGAAATTTTTCTAAGTATCGGATCTTCATCTGTCCTTATATTTCTAATTGCCATATTCACCTCAAAATTCTATAAATACTTCTATTCTATTATTCTTCATATTCTCTTTTACCCATTCTAACACAGTTAATAACTCATTTCTTCTCTGTGGCATTACTTTTAACATAAATCTCACCTTATATACATTTTTTATCTTTGGCATAGTGGTTACTTGAGAATATTTAATCATGTCTTGACATTTATAAGTTAAAACTTCTAAAAAGTCTTCTGCAAAACTCTTGAGCCCTTCTTCTTTATTGGATGTAAAAACCACTGAGATCAGTTCTTCAAATGGTGGGTACTCCATCTTTTCTCTCACATAGAGTTCGTCTTTGTAGAATCCTTCATAGTCACTTCTCGCCGCATGGGTTATGCTATAATTATCTGGAGTGTAGGTCTGGATTACGCAGCTGCCTTCTATGGATCCTCTACCTGCCCTTCCACTCACCTGGGTGATGAGTTGGAATGTGGTTTCATTTGCCCTGTAGTCTGAAACGTAAAGGCTCATATCCGCTGCAATTATTCCCACCAAGGTCACATTTTCAAAGTCAAAACCTTTTGAAATCATCTGGGTTCCGATTAAGATGTCAATATTTCCTGACTTCATGTTTTCATACATCTTGTCATAGGAATCTTTTCTACCCATGGTGTCCCTGTCCATCCTAAAGACTTTTGCTTCTGGATAGTATTTTTTCACTTCTGCTTCGACCTGTTGAGTGCCTACTCCGAATCTCTTTATAAAGCTTGATCCACAGTTTGGACATGTGGTCACCATTTTTTTCGTCGCTCCACAGTAGTGGCAACGAAGTATATTCATGTCCTTGTGGTAGGTCATGGAGATGTCGCAGTTATCACATTTTATAACTTCTCCACAGGATCTACAGCTTACAAAGTTTGAAAATCCTCTTCTATTTAAAAATAGAATTGCTTGATTTTTATTTTTTATAGTTTCATCTAATTTTTCTTTTAATATTCCACTGAAGATGCTGGTGTTTCCTCTAATTAGTTCAGATCTCATATCTGCTATGTGAACCTTAGGAAGTAGAGCTCCCTTTACCGCTCTATTTTTAAGTTTAAACAGGCCGTATTCACCTTTTTCTGCCTTGTAATAGGAGTTTACTTTTGGAGTTGCAGATCCAAGGACTACTTTTCCTATGCCTTCCATTCTAAATTTTGCAACTTCTAAAGTGTCATATGCATTTTGACTGGTAAAATTATAGGAATTATCATGTTCTTCGTCTATGATTACCATCTTCAAATTTTTAAATGGAGCAAAGACTGCAGATCTCGCCCCTACTACTATGTCTACTTCATCATTCTTTATCTTTAGGTACTGATCAAATCTCTCTCCAAGGGATAATCTAGAATGCAAAATGGAAACTCTGCCCGGAAATCTTCCTCTAAATCTCTCAATCATCTGTGGTGTTAGCCCAATTTCTGGAACTAGCATGCACACCTGTCCACCCTTTTCGATTACATCTTCTGCAAGTTTTAAATATACTTCTGTCTTGCCTGATCCGGTCTTGCCGTGAAGAAGGTTTACAGTTTTATCAGAATTTAAAATTCCGTTAAGGGCATTTAGTTGTTCTTCATTTAAAGGATGCCTTATAGTTTTATATTCTTCTCCGTAAGGATCTCTAGTTTCTTTCTTTTCATAGGTTGTGACTATTTTTTGTTTTACTAGGGTGTTAACGGGAGAGTTGGAGATGGATAGAGCTTCTAAAATATCTTTTAGTTCGCTATCCCCATTTTTTGAAAGGTATTCTATTACATATTTTCCTTGGGTAGATATTTTCTTGTTAAAAAGCAGGTCAAGGTAATCGTCACTTAATCTGTAAATAGTTACAAACTTTTCTTTTACATCGCTTCTTACTTTGTATTTTAAATTTACTAGACCTTTTTCTTTATATGCTTTTAAAACTTTTCTGTCTTCTTCTCTTAGAGTCTTTATGTCTTTATTTAATATTTCTTTTGGAACTTCATTAGAGTCACTTTCTGCGTATACTTCTATGCTCTTAATATCTCCCGGTGGGAGTATCGGTTGAAATGATTTAAAATATCCTCTTAGGTACCTCTTCTTTAAGAATAGTCCAAGCTCGATTAATTTTTCGTCGATGATCGGTTCTTCATCTATGACCTCTAAGATGTCCTTGGTCTTTTCTACGTCACTCTCTTCTAAATTATAGAGTACAAGTCCTATCGCCGTTCTATTTCCTCTTCCAAAGGGAACTACTACCCTACATCCAGGTTCTACATATTCATTTGTTCTATATGTGTAAAGTGTATCGAAACTGGATGCACTCTTATCGATAAATACCTTGATATACATTGTTTCTCCCTATAAAAAAAGTAGGAACAATCCTACTTTAAATCCAATTAGAAAATATTTTATTATTCTTCCTCTACGTCTTCTATAGCTTCAGTCTCTTCTACTGTATCTAGCTTGATTTCTTTTAACATTTCTGCTTTTAGTATATTTAGCTTTTCATTTTTTTGTTCTTCGATATATTCGTCGTATTGGTCGTCAGTCATAGTTGGTCCGTAAACTACATCACCTTTTACAACTTCATCAAGTGCGATACTTACAGGTTTTTGTAGTTCTGTTTCTTCAAGTGGTTCGTTTCCGTCTACGATCTTTCTAGCACGCTTTGAAACAAGCATAACTAGTTTATATCTAGAGTCTGTTACTTTTTTTATTTCTTCAAAGGATGGTATTATCATCGTCATTACCTCTTTCTAACACTTCTGCTTTTATACTTTTAAATCTCTTTGTTCTAAGTTTTTCTGCTGCAATTATATGTTCTATATCTTGCACCGCTTGATCCACCGTATTATTTACCACGAAGAAGTCATATTCCCCGACGAAGTCAAGCTCCTTGTAGGCGTTTGAAAATCTGGTATTTATCTCTTCTTCGGTTTCTGTATCTCTATTTATAAGTCTCTGTTTAAGTTCTGACATGGATGGTGGTAGAAGGAATATAAATACAGCTTCTTTATAGCGCTTCTTAATTTGGAGCGCTCCTTGAACATCTATTTCCAAAAGGACTATCTCGCCTTTTTCTATTTCGTTAAAGACAAATTCCTTTGGTGTTCCATAATAATTCGTATGAACAAAAGCATATTCCAAAAGGCCGTCGTTTTGCACCATGTTTTCAAATTCATCCACCGATACAAAGAAATAGTTCTCACCATTTACTTCTCCTGGTCTAGGTGTCCTAGTGGTTACCGATGTGGAAAATACAATTTCTTTATTTTTTTTCATAAGTGCGGCACTTACTGTTCCCTTTCCACTTCCGGAAGGTCCACTTAGCACCATTAAAAAGCCTTTTGACATGTTGCCTCCTATTCAATATTTTGAATCTGTTCTCTTAGTTTTTCGATTTCGCTTTTAAGATTCACCACAAGTTTCAAAATTTCACTACTTGTGGTCTTTGAACCAATTGTATTTGCTTCTCTGTTGAATTCTTGTAGTAAGAAATCTATTTTTCTTCCTACTGAATCTGTATCCTTTATTATATCATTAAATTGAGAAATGTGGGAGGTTAGACGCGTAATTTCTTCATCAATTGATAGTTTATCTGCCATAATTGCAAGCTCTGTCGTAAGCCTTGGAAGGTCTAAATCTTCCTCTTTTAATCTCTCATATATATTTTCAGTCAATTTTTTTCGTTTTCTTCTATTACTTTTGGAGAGAGAAGTTTTATTTCTTCTACGATTTCTTCTATATTTACAACTTTTGTTTTTAAATCTTCTTTTAGATTTTCTCCTTCAGCTATTCTCATCTCATCCAGATTTTCTACTGCAACTCTAACAGTTTGCAGCACTTGGTTTAAAAGTTCTTTGTCAGTTTCGTTTGTGCTAGATTTCTTCAAGACTCCTTCTAAAAATACTATGTCTTTTAAAGTTATCTTTTCTTCGATTTCCAAAATATTTCTAAGGTCTTCCATATCTCGATAGTAAGCCTTAGCAAGATCTTTGTTTATAGATAACTCTTGAAGATCTGGATTTTGAACATCATAGCTTAGGTATAGGTCTACTTTTCCTCTTTTTAATTTTGATTTTACTTCCTGTCTAATCTTGTCTTCAATGGACATAAAATCCTTTGGAACTCTTAAGTTTAATTCTAAGTACCTGGAGTTTACAGATTTCACTTCCACCTTTGTCATATAATTTTCGCTCTTTACAAGCGCCATTCCGTAGCCAGTCATGGACTTCATAATATCACCAACTTAATCAATTATTAATTATCTTCTGTGTCTTTGAGTTCCTGTTTTTGAACAATCTATCTTTTCTTCAGACATGATTTCTAAAGCATATGGTAGTAGATCAATGATAAACTCAAGATTTTCCTCTGCTGCATCCGGGTTGCCTGGAAGATTTATAATTAGTGTCCCGTGTCTAATTCCACATACTCCTCTTGATAGAATTGCATTTCTAACTTTTAAAGCGGAGCATCTTCTCATCTCTTCTGATAGTCCTGGCACTATTCTTTCACAGACATTTAATGTAGCCTCTGGGGTGTTATCTCTAATAGCACAGCCTGTTCCTCCTGCTGTTACTATAAGTTTTATTTCTTTTTCTGCAGCAAGTCTTATTAGTTCGTCTTCAATTTTGTATCTCTCATCGCTTACTTTTGATTTGCCTATTACGTTAAATCCGTTTTTTTCTAAAATTTCTATGACCTTTGGTCCAGTCATACCTTTTTCATCACTATTAAATGATGAATCATTTACTAAAACAACATGTGCACCAAACATTTTTATCTCCTTTTGTTAGAAAAATTTAAATTTTTTCTTTAAATCTAAAAATTTCTCAAATATATATTAAATATTTTTTATAGTTTTCTTTACATATAATATATCAGAATGACCTTTAAAATGCATTCTTATTTTATATTTTATCTCTAATTTTTTATCTTAAAATCAACTGTTTTTAAATCATTTCTATGTAATTAAAAATAAAAAAAGCGCCACATGCGCTTATTTTATAAGCTGTGGCACTTAGTCCATTGCAATAACTTCTTTTCCATTGTAAAATCCGCAGCTTGGGCACACTCTGTGTGGAAGCTTAGCCTCATGGCAGTTAGGGCATTCTACAACTGTAGCTTTGTTTAATCTATAGCTTGAAGCTCTTCTCTTATTTCTTCTTTGTTTTGATGTTTTCCTCTTTGGTACAGCCATTCTTACACCTCCTCATTAAAGAGATTTAGTAATCCCTCAAATCTAGGGTCAATTTCCCTTTCATGTTCACAATCACAAGGACCTTCGTTTAGATCCTTTCCGCATTTTGGACATAGTCCTTTACAGTTCTCACTACAAAGATGTTTATTATTTGTATCTGAGATGACTTGGGATATGATTATGTCTGAAAGATCGATCCCATCTGCTTTTAGTTCAAAATATTCAGTCATTGCATCGTCGTAATCTTCTAAGTTACCTAAATCTTTTATAAAATAGCAACATACGAATGACTCTACGTCCTTTTGCAATTTCTTTAGACATCTGTCACAAGAAGTATTATACTTATATTTCATGTATAAATCAAGTTTAATTTCTGGATTTAAGTTATATAATACTCCTCTATACTCTATTGGAAACTCTATATCTATTCCGTCAAGTACATAGTCGCTTTCATTTTCTTCAAGAAATCCTTTAATTTCCCAGGTTTTATCTGGAGATTCAAGGAAATTCTTTACATTTAAAATCATATTATCACCTCAAAAGCGCTATAATATTTTATACTTTTTTTGCAAATTTGTCAAGAATTTTAAATATTATAAAAAAATCCCGAGATAATCTCGGGACAATTTTTTAAGCTAATGCTATCATTTCTATTTCAATTGGTGCTCCTTTTGGTAGTGCAGCCACTTGAACGCATGATCTTGCTGGTTTATGATCTGAGAAGTATCTTCCGTATACTTCGTTTACTTTTGCAAAATCGTTGATATCTGCTAGAAATATTGCAACTTTAATTACTTTTTCTAGTGATGAACCTGCATTTTCAAGAATTGCCTTGTTGTTTTCAAGTGATCTTTCTGCAGCTTTTTCAATAGTTTCTGTAACTAATTCTCCTGTTGCAGGGCATAGTGGTATTTGTCCTGATGTAAAAATCATTCCGTTTGCTTTAATTGCTTGTGAATAAGGTCCAACTGCTGCTGGAGCTTTGTCAGTGTGTAGTACTTCCATTATTTTTCCTCCTTTTGATCTTCATCATCCCAAAGTCTTTCCAAATTATAGTACTCTCTTTCATCTCTGTGGAATACATGTACTATTATATCACCATAATCAAGAAGTATCCACCTCATGGAGTTTTGTCCTTCTTTATTATTGACAAATTCTTTTGCTTCTGCCATTTTATCTTCGATTTCATCGGCAAGAGCTCTCACTTGGTTAGAAGAATTCCCGCTTACTATTACAAAGTAGTCGGCAACGCTTGAAAGCCTCTTTATATCTAAAATTTTTATATCTATTCCAAGCTTATCTTCGCAAGATTTCTTAATTATTTCTAACTTCTTATTAGTATCCATAGTACCTCCTTATTCAATTCCCAAACTTCTTACAAGTTCTCTACTCTTTTCTTTGTCGTAAATAAAGTAGGAAATTCTATTAATGTATTTTGGATTTCCTGGCAATGTCATGGTTTCCATATTGCTTAAATCACATCTTGTTATATTTTTACCCATTTCAACCAAGTTTTCAAAAGGAATATTCGTTTTTGTGTGAAGTTTATAAGAATTTAATATTTTTGGTACTCCTAAGATTCCCCTTGGAGTCTTAAGTGTATGAATAAAACTTGATACAAATTCTCTTTGCGCTCCTACTCTTCCTAGGTCCGCATCCTTGTATCCATGTCTAAATCTCAAAAATCCGATGGCTTTATTTCCATCTAGAGTTTGTAGTCCCTGTTTAAGATCTATTACTAGTGGTGGCTCGTCCCATTCGTCGGTGTACTGCATATCCATTGGAACGTCTATTTCTACTCCACCTACTGCATCTACAGAATCTTTTACGAAGTCGTAGTCAATTGCCAAGTAGTAAGGAATATTTGTTCCAAGCATTTCGTTTACAGTCTTAAGGGTAAGTTCTGGACCTCCATAGCTGAAGGAATGGTTTAATTTTTCTTTGTTTCTCTTTCCATCTATGCTTACTCTTGAGTCTCTTGGTATGGATATCAAGCTTATTTTATCAGTTTTGTAGTTAAAATTAAAAAGTATCATGGTGTCAGATCTAGAACTCTTCTTGCTATTTATATCTAGTTTGTCTGCACCCATAAGTAAAAATGTTATATTGTCATTACTTGCCTTAAGGCCTTCTAGTATATCTGAAGGATTGTCTGCTCCCAGTTTTGAAACTGTAAATACGAGCATTCCTGCTGCTATTATTATGACTAGTAGTAGGGTTATAAAAAATGCTTTGAAAAATTTAGCCATTTCTCTTCTCCAATAAATAATTTCTAGTTTCTATAGTGGAAATATCTATAGATGCTCTCTGTTTAATCAAAAATTCAATGTTCATGTCCAGTTTCATGATAGATGCAAGCACTATATCTTCGTAAGCCATATGTCTTACTTCATCTACTCCTTTAAACGCCCTGCTAGGCTCTATATAGTCAGAGATGAAGATAATCATATCGAGCGTAGTCATAGGAATTCTGCCAGTTGTATGGGCTGCTATGGCGTCTAGAATCTCTTCGTCTTCAATCTTGTAATCGACTCTTGCTTTTATAGGTCCCACATAGGTATGGATCAATTTATTATTTTCAAGATACTTCTTAGGTAGCTTAACATTGTATAGTTTTGCTGCGTATTCCTCTCCCTTTGCATACTTTGCACAGTCATGTATAAGTCCTGCTAAATATGCCTTGTCCTCATCTACATTGTAGACCTTGGCAAGCCTCTTTGCTGTATTTGCAACTTGAAGAGAGTGTTCGTACCTAGATTTTTTTAAATTTTTCTTTAAATCTTCCTTAATTAGTTCGATACTAATCATAGAGACCTTCCTTTTCTATATATGAAATAACATCATCTGGTACCAGGTACTTTATGCTTCTACCTTCTTTTACCCTATTTCTTATATCGGTAGAGGAAATTTCGTACCTAGGTATGCTTGCTAAATATATTTCTAACCCAAATTCCTTCTTTAAATTATCTATTTCTTCATGAATCTTTAAATCGTCATCGTAATCAGGTCTAATTGCAACGATAAATCTTGTTAGTTTTGAAATCTTTTCAAAATTTTTCCAAGACCTAAGCAGGAACAAGGTATCTGTTCCGATTATAAAATAATATTCATCTTTGGTTTTGGAAAGTTCAGTCATCGTATCAACAGTGAAAGATTTGCCTTCCCTCTTGGATTCAATATCTAGCACTTCAAAATCCCTATTGTCAGAAGTTGCAATTACTGTCATCTCATATCTTTTTTCGCTTGAAACTTCTAATTTCTTATGAGGAGGATCTCCCGTCGGGATAAAGTATATCTTATCTAGATTAAAATCCTCCTTAATATGCTCAGCTATCATAAGATGCGCCAAGTGAATAGGATTCATAGTGCCGCCCATAATTCCTATCTTCATAGCTCTATCTTTTTATTTTCCTTTGATTCTCTATAAAGAGTTAGTTTTTTCCCTATTAAATTTACAAAATCAGCTCCAGTAGCTTCGATTATTTCATCTACTACTTCTTTTCCTTCTACAGGAGAGTTTTGTAAAAATGTTATTTTTATAAGTTCATGGCTCTCTAAAGACGCGTCTATTTGAGAAAGTAAACCTTCTGTTATCCCACTCTTGCCCACCTGGATAAGTGGCTTTAAATCGTGGGCTAGGCTCTTTAGATAAGCTCTCTGTTTTGAATTAATCATACTACCTCACTTAAAAAATTCGAATTCGAATCCGCCTATGATTACAGTGTCATCATCGGTTGCTCCAAGTTCACGAAGCTTGTCAATGACTCCATTTTTCGAAAGATTTTCTTGGAAATATCTCACTGAATCTCTGTCGTCAAAATTGGTTGAGCGAAGAAGTTTATCTATATAAGGTCCGTCAACAGTGTATTCACCGTAGCTATTTACATATACCTTTATTCCTTCTTCTCTTTCTGGTTCAACATATTCTATATCATAGGTTTCTTCTTCTAGTTCTGTAGTGTTTACAAGATGTAGGACATACTTCATAAGTTTGTCTACATTCTTTGTAGTTGCAACAGAACCTGAAAATATTTCGTACTTATCTCCCAGTTCTTCAGTCACCTTTTTAAGACCTTCTTCAGAACCAGGAATATCCATTTTGTTCATAAAGATTACCATAGGTTTTTCCATAAGTTTTTCGTTATAGCCTTTTAGTTCATCCATTATCTTGTAGAAATCAGAGATTGGATCTCTTCCTTCAGATCCTGATGCGTCTATAACATGGATCAAAACCTTGGTTCTTTCAATATGGCGTAAAAATTCGTCCCCAAGTCCAATTCCTTCAGATGCACCTTCAATAAGTCCAGGAATATCCGCAAGGACAAAACTTTCTTCTGGACCAAGGCTTACCACTCCAAGGTTTGGTTCAAGGGTTGTGAAGTGATAGTTGGCAATCTTTGGTCTCGCATTTGAAACCACTGATAAAAGCGTAGATTTACCCACGTTTGGAAAACCAACTAATCCAACATCCGCAAGCATCTTAAGTTCTAGAACAATATCTCTATTTTCACCTAAGTTGCCAGCTTCCGCAAAAGATGGCGCCTGTCTCGTAGAGTTTTTAAACTTTGCATTTCCTCTACCGCCTCTGCCGCCTTTTGCAATTATATATTCCATATTTGGCTTATTTAAATCGACTATTACTCCGCCGGATTCTTCGTCCTTAACAAGAGTTCCCACCGGTACTTTTAGGATGATATCTTCACCCTTTGCACCGTATTTTAGTTTACTCATGCCATTTTCACCATTTGGAGCTTTGTATTTTCTTTTGTATCTAAAGTCCATCAAGGTGTGTATACCTGTGTCAGTCTTTATAATTACACTGCCACCTCTACCACCATCTCCGCCATGTGGACCACCTGCTGGTTCGAATTTTTCTCTTCTCCATGCAACAGCTCCATCTCCACCTTTGCCGGCTTGGACATTGATATGTGCTTTATCTATAAACATATTAACCTCCAAAATATTATATCACATGATCATTTTATGAAATTTTAAAAAATTTTTAAAATCTCTAAATTTAAAAAAAGTCGCAACTTGTGCGACTTAACTATGCTTCTATTTTATAAACACTTGCGTATTTTTTCATCCCTCTGCCACGAGTTTCGAATCTAAGTATTCCTTCTTCTGTAGCAAATAAAGTGTCATCTTTTCCTCTCATAACATTGTGACCCGGGTGAATTTTGGTTCCTCTTTGTCTAACTATGATGTTTCCAGCTAGTACAAATTGTCCGTCACCTTTTTTAACTCCAAGTCTCTTTGCTTCAGAGTCTCTACCGTTCTTTGAAGAACCGGCTCCTTTTTTAGATGAAAAAAGTCTAAGATCAAATCTAATCATTTTGCACCTCCAGTTTAATTACTTCTAGGTTAATTGGAAATTGCTTACTAATGAGCCTAAGTCCCAGCTCCATCGAAGAGAATAGTGTTTTAACATCTTCTCTTAAGTAAGCGTCATCCTCTATCATTACTTTTAAATATCCATCTTCTTGATAGTCGTATATTTTATTTTCATCAAGTCCACATACTTCTAATAGGGAAAAATACAGCGTCTGTGTCAGAGCAGAAACTCCGTTACAAACTATTTCTTCGTATTCGTCTATCCCAGTAGCGTGATCCTTCGATTCAAATCCGAAAGTTACATTGTCTTTCGTATAAATACTGACCTTTGTCATTATGCGATATTAGTGATTTCCACTAATGTGAATGGTTGACGATGGCCTTTTTTAGTTCTTTCGTTTTTCTTAGCTTTGTATTTGTATGTGATTACTTTTTTTCCTTTTCCGTTAGCTAGAACTTTTGCTTCTACTTTAGCTCCGGAAACCACTGGAGTACCGATTTTAATCTCTTCTCCACCTATTGCTAGAACTCTATCGAAAGTAACCAAGTCTCCTTCTTCGACATTTAGTTTTTCAACTTTAACTTTGTCACCAACTTTAACTTGGTATTGCTTTCCGCCTGTTTCAATTACTGCGTACATTGTAGCACCTCCTTAAATATTTAAGACTCGCCTGTGCAGGTGTATTACTTAAAAACCTACTTAGAGCGGTTACAGTTAATTATAATATCATATGAAGTACATAGTTTCAAGTGTTTAGACGATTTTTTTAATATTTTTTGTCAAATTAAATTTTATTTTTTATTTGTGTAAATTTCGTTCTAAATTTTTTTAATTTTTAATAATATTATAACTTTATTTTATTTTAACATAATTATTCATAAAAATATTTTTAAGAATATATTTAAGCAATAAAAAAGGACCTCTTGCGAAGTCCTTGATTTTATTATTTTATAGGAAAAGTCCGCCTATCTTAACGAATAGTGGTGCAAATACTAGTGAAACTACTGTGATTAGTTTTATTAGTATGTTTAGTGATGGTCCTGAAGTATCTTTGAATGGGTCACCAACTGTATCTCCGGTTACTGCTGCTTTGTGAGCATCAGATCCCTTTCCACCGTGAGCTCCTGTTTCAATATATTTCTTTGCGTTGTCCCATGCTCCACCTGCGTTAGACATGAATATCGCCATTAGAACTCCAGTTACTAGTGCTCCTGCTTGAAGTCCACCTAGTGCTTCTGGTCCTAGGCATATTCCTACTAATATAGGAACTATAACTGCGATAAGTCCTGGGATAATCATTTCTCTAAGTGCTGCTGTTGTAGAAATATCTACACATCTTGCATATTCTGGAGTTGCTTTTCCTTCCATGATTCCTGGAATTTCTTTGAATTGTCTTCTAACTTCGTCAATCATTGATGAAGCTGCGTTACCTACTGCTGCCATTGTAAGTGCTGAGAATGCAAATGGAAGCATACCACCTACGAATGTTGCTGCTATAACTGCTGGTTTAGAAATATCAATTCCTTCTAGTCCAGTTGCGTTTATATATGATACGAATAGTGCTAGTGCTGTTAAAGCTGCTGATCCTATTGCGAATCCTTTACCTATTGCTGCTGTTGTATTACCTACAGAGTCAAGTGAGTCTGTGATTTCTCTTACGTCTTCTGGAAGTTCACACATTTCTGCGATACCACCAGCGTTGTCAGCGATTGGTCCATATGCGTCTACTGCGATTGTCATACCTGCAGTTGAAAGCATACCTACTGCTGCAAGAGCGATTCCGTAAAGTCCGTGGATTGCTGATCCATGTCCACCTGCTCCTATATAAGATGCAATGATTCCAATTGCGATTACAATGATTGGTCCAACAGTTGACATCATACCTACTGATAGTCCAGAGATGATGTTAGTTGCGTGACCTGTAGTTGATTCTTCAGCTATTGTTCTAACTGGTTTATAAGAATCTGCAGTGTAGTATTCTGTAAATTTAGAGATGATAAGTCCTACAACGATACCGATTATAACTGGTATAAATGGTTTCATTTCTCCAAAAATTCTATTTGAGAAGAATGCTGCTGCCGCTATTGTAACTACGGATGCAATATATGTTCCCATGTTAAGTGCTTTTTGTGGGTTCTTATCTCCTTTTACGAAGAACGCTGCTATGATACATGCAACGATACCTACTGCTGCTATTATAAGTCCAAATTCAACACCTTTTTCTTGGTATGCTACTGCTCCAAGGGTGATTACTGATAGTAGAGCTCCTACGTATGATTCGAAAAGGTCTGCTCCCATTCCTGCTACGTCCCCTACGTTATCTCCAACGTTATCTGCTATTACTGCTGGGTTTCTTGGGTCGTCTTCTGGAATTCCTGCTTCTACCTTACCTACTAAGTCTGCTCCTACGTCTGCAGCTTTTGTATAGATACCACCACCAACTCTTCCGAATAGAGCGATTGATGATGCACCTAGTGAAAATCCTGTTACGATTGTAGGATCTTTGCCTGTTAGTAGATATGCTAGTGAGATACCGATGATACCAAGTCCTACAACGCACATTCCCATTACAACTCCACCAGAGAATGCAATGTCAAGGGCTTTTCCAAGTCCTGATTTCCATGCTGCGTTTGCTGTTCTAACGTTAGCTTTAGTTGCAACCTTCATTCCTACATATCCTGCTAGGATTGAGAAAAGTGCTCCACATAAGAAGCAGATTGCAATTTTGATGTCTTTTAGTCCGATAAATAGAACTATAAATAGTGCCAATACAAAGAATACAAGTGCTTTGTATTCTCTTGTAAGAAATGCCATAGCACCGTCTTGGATGTAGCCTGAGATTTCTTTCATTCTGTCATTTCCAGGTTCTTGCTTAGAAATGAAACTAGCTTTCATAAATGCAAATAAAAGTGCTACTACCCCTATAACAGGTGCTATTACTAGAATATTCATTATGATTCCTCCTGTTTTTTATTATTGGATTGCTAGTAGTACTAGTAAAGATACTATAAATACTATTGATGAGTAAGTTACGATTTTGTTTAACTTCTCTTTTTTGCTTTGACCTGTGTGTTCTCCCCATAAGGATTCTACTGATCCGTCTAGAGTACCAAGTCCTGCTTGTTCAGATTCCATTGATGCTACTGTTATTGTTATTACTACAGAAACCAATAGAATGATGATTGATAATACTGTCTGCATACTGACCTCCCAATCTTTTATCTTAGTCTATAACATATGTATTCTATCACAATAGCTTTCTTTAATCAATTGAAAATTATATAAATTCCCGTATTTCTTCTTTATTTATCTTAAAAAAAGATATGAACCATTTGATTCATATCTTCTCTCTAATTAAATTTATTTTTATTTTTTTGTAAATTTGTATCCTTGTTCAGCAAGTTTTCTTTCTAGTTCTTTTTGGTGTTCAAAGTTTCTTGTGCTTACTACTACGTTTACTATTACTGCATCTATTGCGTCAGAATGTGCTTCTATCTTTTGTCTTATGTGAGAGATATTTGTCTTTTCTTCTTCTAGTATCTTTGTAAGTTTTGACATTTCTCCTGGTGTGTCGTTTAGTACTACGTCGTATTCTGCAGCTCTTCCTGATTTGAATAATCCTTTGTCGATTACCTTTTGAATTCTGGTTACGTCGATGTTTCCTCCGGATACTACGCAGCATACCTTCTTGCCTGCGTGTTCGAATTTATCATACATTACTGCAGCTACCGGTGTTGCTCCTGCTCCTTCTGCTACGATTTTGTCTTTTTCAAGTAGTGTTAGGATTGCACTTGCGATTTCTTGTTCGTCTACTAGTACGATTTCATCTACGAATTCATTTATTATTTCATAGGTAATTTTGCCCGGAACTTTTACTGCGATTCCATCTGCTATGGTTGATCCGCCAGCTACTTCTGTAATCTTTCCGGCTTTTCTGGATTCGTACATTGATGGGATTGCTTTTGTTTGAACTCCTATTACCTTTACATGTGGGCATTCTTTTTTGATTGCTTGTGCTACCCCTGAGATTAGTCCACCGCCTCCGATTGGAACTACTACTATGTCTACTCCTGGTAATTGGTCAGCTATTTCTAGTCCAATGGTTCCTTGTCCAGCGATTACTTCTTCGTCATCAAATGGTGCGATAAATGTGTATCCTTTTTCTCTTACTAGTTCTTCTGCCTTTGCTTTTGCATCGTCAAATGTTTCTGGAACTAGCACTACTTCTGCTCCATAATTTTCTGTTGCTTCAACTTTTGAAATAGGCGCATGTAGTGGCATACAGATTATGGATTTGATTCCCTTTTCTGTTGCAGATTTAGCTACACCTTGTGCGTGGTTTCCTGCTGAGCATGCTATAACTCCCTTAGCTGCTTCTTCAGGTGTCAATGTTGCAATTTTGTTATATGCTCCTCTTAGTTTAAATGATCCTGTGTCTTGAAGTACTTCAACCTTTAGGTAGATGTCATCTCCTAGGTTTGGAGCCTTTACTACTGGTGTTTCTTTGATATGACCTTTTAGTCTTTCTCTTGCATCGTAAATTTTTTGAACGTCCATTTTTACTCCTCTTTTTTCTCGTGGTGAACTATACTTATGAATTTATCATCGACTTTAATTTTTCTTACTCTCTTTTCGAAGTCGATTCTAGATATCCATACAACTCTTTCACAGTTTAGGCATTTTAATTTCATGTCTATACCGAGTCTTGTGATTTCCCATTCATTTTCTCCACATGCATGGGGCTTCTTCAAAGTTACTATATCCCCTAGTTCATAATATAGCATGTTCACCTCCTAATCATTTTCCCCTGAAATATCTCTCATCGTATTCTTGTTAACAGAACGTGAAGAGACTATTTTGTAGATGTTTACCTTGCCATCTTTTAATGTGGCTACGGTAACTCCACCGACTTCCATTCTTTCTATACCCGAACCGAGTCTGGTATAAAACTCTTGAGATGTACCTATTTCTCCACCTATGTCACTTTCTCCATAGGCATAGATGCTTCCTCCCACATCTTTAAGTCTTGTAACATTTGCTGCTACTATCATCTTGTCAGTTTCATCTAGATTTAAATTATATTTTGATAGAATTCCACTGTGAAGTAGGTAAATATGTGAATTTCTATAGAGAACATCTGAAATATTAGGAATATCTTTTTTGTCTATCTTATCCGGTGTGATCTTGTATATGTTTTTGTCAGTTATAAAAAATACCTTTCTATCTTTTATATTTAGTGATAGTCCCACTTCTTGATTGTAGTCCGTCTTTTTAACTTGACCATCAGATATTGTAAGTATGGTCTTGTAACCCTGTGCATAAGGGCTTATCTCAGATACAGCATAATTCTTTTCATTTACCACATACATGGATGTTATGTAGTTGTCTGTCTTGTATACATTTTTAATAGTTAGTCCATCTAGAATAGATATTTCTTCTCTATTTCCCTCTTTTAAATGAAGCACTATCTTTGAACCTTGTTCTTCAATATTGTAAACGTCAATATTTGTAGTTATGCTTCCTAGGTACTCCCCGTTTTCTCCGTACTTGTAAAGTTTCTTTAGATCCTCATCGTAGAGAAATCCGAAATTACCTGCGAAGAAAGATACATAGGTCTCTTGAGATTTGTCTATCTTTCTAAGAAGTTCTCCATCCTTGTCGGTAATGTAAAGGTAGCTTCCATCAAAGATCATAATGGTAGACGAGGTTATGTGAAAATCTTGAGCATTTTCAACGAAACCCGGAGTTTTAACCTTAATCATCATCTTTGATCCTGAAATATTGCCAATATTAAAAAGTAGTGTTATTAAAACAATGAAAAAAGAAGCTCCTATAAAAACCTTTTTTTTATTTTCTTTGATAAATTCCATACCGTCCTCCAAATTTATTATATCATTTAGAATTATTTACTTCAAAAATAATAATATATTTTTACAAAAAAATGAAAAAGAGTGCCTGGGCACTCTTACTCATATAGATCTTTTTCTCCAAATTTGATCTTGCTATCTGGTACTGATCTTTCAGCTGGAAGACCTGCTTTATCAATTAAACCTATCAGTATTCTCGAAATCTCTGCTCTAGATACTGCACCACCTGGTTTGAAATTTCCATCTGCATATCCACCAAGCGCTCCTACAGATACTAAAGCTCCAAGGCTTCCCTTGTCAGATTCACTTAAATTCTGTATGTCTTTAAAATCTGGTGCAGCTTTCTTCTTTAAATTGTACATATAACCAAGTACCTTCACAACTTCAATTCTAGTTATATCAGCATTAGGATTTAGAGGTCCTGAAGTTGGTACGATATAACCAGCCTTGACAGCTTTTTGAACTTCCTTGTAGAACCAGTCATTTTGGTTTACATCTGTGAAGAAGATCGGATAAGTTTTTTTAAGGTTTGCCATTTGATTAACGACAGCATAAAACTCAACCCTTGACATAGTTTGATCCGGTTTGAAATAACCACCATCATAACCAGAGATAAGCCCCATGTCCGATAATTTGTCCACATATTCTCTTGACCAGTGATCTCTCGTATCCAAAAAACTTTTGGCGCTTGCAAAGTTTGGTATTAAAATACATACTGAAAGGAGTAGTACAAGAATTTTCTTATGCATTTTCATATTCTCACCACTTCCAACTACATACATTATATCAACTCTAGGCGTCTATATATATTATGTTTATGTTACATATTTTTTTAAATTGTAATACTTATGAAATATTTGATAAAATAAACTCGGTGATATTATGAAAAATGATAATTCAAATGAAAAAATATTAAAATCAAATGATATAGATAGTAATTTTTTAGTTGAAAATTCCGATAAATCTTCTGATCATATAGGTCCACGTTCAAAATCTTTTAGAGATTTATTTTCTAAGGTTTATGGAATTCCCTATGATTTTAGATTTAAAACCGTAGGTGATAAAGTAGCTTTAGATGTAAAAAATATTCTTAAAAGCGAAAATTTAAATGCAAAAGTCTACTCCTGTTTTCAAACCCATTCAAAAAATGTACGAATAATTGAAAAAGATGAAGATAAACCATTTGTATACGGAAGAATTTTTATGGATTCAGATGGCATCGTTACGAATAGAAAAAATGAAATTCTCCTTATAAAGTTTGCCGACTGCACACCGATTGTCTTCTATGATTCTAACAAGAAAATCTTAGGCTCATGCCATTCTGGTTGGAGAGGAACCGTCGGAGGAGTTTCAAAATCCACCATCGAAGCTATGGAGAGTCTCGGTAGTTCTATAAAAAATATACATGCCTACATCGGTCCTTCTATCGGGCAGGAAAATTATGAAGTTGGTCTCGATGTTTACGACGAATTTTTAAAAATTTCAGATGAGGTCCCTCATATCTTAACTGCATTTAATAAATCTAAAACGAAAGAGGATAAATACTATTTAAATATGAAACTTGCAAACTATTTAGTTCTTACATCCCTTGGAATAAAAGAAGAAAATATCGAGGTATCCCCAGAATTTACATTTGGAAATCCTAGGATTCACTCTGCAAGAGAAGAAGGCGAAGGCTACGGTTTAAATGCTATTCTTACTATGATTAAATAAAACTATTTTTATTTTTTAAAAAAATCTAATCTAAACAGAATAATTTTGTAAATCTCTTCTAGATTTGCATTAAAAAAGGAGGTCATACCTCCTTTTAATTTTTTATTTATCTCTCTTAGTTAAGAATTCTATTATCTTTGGACTTACTTCCCTTTGACTTCTTCCACTTACGAATAGTCCTATATGTCCTGTGTTTATTTCTACCAGTTCACAGTCTTTTGAGCCTATCGCTTCTGGAATTGGTCTAGTTGCTGATGGTGGCACTTGGTTATCCTTTGTACCAAGCATCGCAAGCACTGGGCAAGTTACGTTCTTAAGATCAACTTTTTCTCCTTCTAGATAGAATTCACCTTTTATCAAGCTGTTTTTATGATACATTTCGTTTTGGAATTCACGATAAGCTTCCCCTGCTTGGTCCGGTGAATCGAAGATCCATTGTTCCATTCTTAAGAAGTTTGCAAGTTTTTCTTCGTCATCTAGTGTGTCTATTACTCCAATATACTTATCTATCATAAGATCGTATGGTTTTAAGAACACAAATCCAGCATTCATAAAGTCTCCTGGCACGTTTCCAAATGCTTCTACCATTTTATCTGCATTTAGATGTGGTCCCCATTTAAATAGAAGTCCATCGTCTTGATCGAAGTCTATTGGAGTTACTAGTGATACAAGATTTTTAATCTTTTCTTGGTGGGTTGCTGTGTAGATAAATGAGAATGTACCACCTTGGCAGATACCCATTAAGTTTACTTTGTCTACTTTTTTATCTCTTCTTACAAATTCAACCGCTTCATCTATATATCCATTGATGTAGTCCCCTAAGGTTAGGTATCTATCATCTGCTGTTGGATATCCCCAATCTATAATATATACATCTATTCCACCTTCAAGAAGTTTTCTCATCATGGATTTATCAGGTTGGATATCCATCATATATTCTTTATTTACAAGAGCATACACTACGATTAGTGGAGTCTTAGTTGTATTTTCAACTCTAGGTTTGTAGTGGTAGAGCTTCATCTTGTCCATTTGGAATACTAATTCCTTTGGAGTTTGGTTGTATCCAGAATAGTCCACATTCATTAGAGTTTCTATTCCCTTAACCATCTTTTCTTGTGAGCCCATTATCTGTAATAGTGATTCTCCTACTCCCATGTCAAATAAATTTTTCATTTGATCCTCCTATTTGCTTTTCCCTTTTTTAAGAGTTTCTAGCTCATCTGTTAAGTTTCTGATTTCTCTTCTTTGTTTTCTAACTTCTGCCTTTAGATCGTGAACTGTCTTATAAAGTGAGTCCATGTCCTTGTTGGTTGGGATTGGTAAATATTTAAGTGCATTTATGATTACCTTATCCATTTGAATCTTAAGACTTAGTACAGAATCTACAAATCCACCTAGGAATTTAGAAAATTCATCTGAGTAGAATAGTCTGTCGAAGTTTCTGGATAGAGAATCTCTCCAATAATTGTAGAACTCTTCGAAAGTCTTAGGAGTCTTTTCGGTCTTCATAATTTCAAATGATTCTCTGATTACATTTTCTGTGGTTTCTTTTACCAATGTTTGAAGTTTAAATGAAAGTTCTGTTGAGTAGGTCAAGTACTTGATATATCTATCTAATGTTTGAAGTTTATCTTGTTGAGCATTTCTTGAAATACCCATCATCGGCATATTTAACATCTTGCCAAAGGTATTTTTATAGTTTTCTTTCCATTTGTCAAAATATTCTATGAATGCTTCTGGATCTTGGAAAAGTCCCTTAGCGTATGAATCAGCTAAGTCCTTTGCATTATCTTTCCATGGTCCATAGATTGCATCCATTGAACTTTGGTATGAAGTTCCAATATCTTCTGCCTTTTGAAGCACATCTTGTACTTCTTTTGGCAGATAAGGCATAATATATTTGTTCATATATTCTGTTGTGGAATTCATATATTCTTTTATTACTTTTTCTATGTTATCCTTGGTAGGTTCTAGGTTTTTTTCATAAATGTCGCTGTAAAGCTTGTACATGTTGTAGTATATTTCTGCACCTTGGTTCATCTTTTGAAAGATGTCTGATGTGGATCCATCAAAAGAAAATAAAGGGCTACCTGACATTGAACTCATCATTTTTTGGTATCCTTCAAATGGATTTGAAATATTAAATGGTGCGTTTATATTCTTTGTGAAGTTGTTTATAGTTTCTTGCCAGCTTTCTGTCATCTGTTTGTTTGTGTTTAAAATCGCTTCAAAAAAATTAAAATCTTTATCCATGATCTTCCTCCTTTTACTATAGTAATATTATACCCTATTTATCCATTATAATTCATACTTTAAACAATTAATTCGAAAAATTTTTCTAAAAATTCAGCTAAATTCTTGTAAACCTTTCCATTTAATATTTATTTTATTTATGTTAATATATTTATTGGAGGTATTCGAATGAAATTTAATGAAATGACTTACACTAGACCTGACTTTGAAAAATCTAAGAAGAACTATGAAGAACTTTTTAAAAACTTCAAAGATCAAACTCTAGAAGAACAAATTACTACTATCAATGAATGGAACAAGCTTTCTGACGACTTTGCTACCAATGCAACTCTATGTTCAGTGCGCCATTCAATTGACACAAGAGATGAATTTTACGAAAAGGAAAACGAATATTTTGATGAAGTAGGACCACTTTTTTCTAACCTAGCTGTTGAAGCTAATAAAACTATTCTTTCTTCAAAACATCTAGAAGATTTGAAAAAACATTTTGGACCACATTACTTCGAAATCCTTGAATGCTCACTTGTTATGAAGGAAGAAGCTATTCCATTTATGCAAAAGGAAAATGCTTTGGTTTCTAAGTACAACAAACTTATCGCTTCTGCAAAGATCGACTTCGACGGCAAGACAAACACTCTTGCTCAAATGGGTCCTTATACTCAAGTTGCAGATAGAAAGACTAGAAAAGAAGCTCACGAAGCGATTACTAAATTCTTCGAAGAAAACGAAGCTGAGTTTGACAAAATCTATGACGACTTAGTAAAAGTTAGAAACGAAATGGCTCTAGCTCTAGGATACAAAAACTATGTAGATCTTCAATACAAATTCCTATATAGAACAGATTATAATTCTGAAGATGTTAAGAGATATAGAGAATACATCTACAAGAACTTCACTCCTCTTGCAGTAAAACTTCGTGAAAAACAAGCTGAAAGAATTGGACTTAAGGACGACTTCAAATACTATGACTGGGGATTCTCATTCAAAGAAGGAAATCCAAATCCAATTGGAGATCCTGAATTTATAGTTAACCAAGCTATCAAAATGTACCACGAACTTTCAAAAGAAACTGGTGAATTTATAGATGTTATGACTGGAATGGAACTTATGGATCTAGTTGCAAAACCAGGTAAACAAGCTGGTGGTTACTGCACAGATATTCCAAACTACAAGGTTCCATTTATCTTCTCAAACTTCAACGGAACTCAAGGAGACGTAGAAGTTGTAACCCACGAAGCAGGACATGCTTTCCAAGTTTACAGCTCAAGAAATATGATTGTGCCTGAATATAGATGGCCAACCTATGAAGCTTGCGAAATCCACTCAATGTCTATGGAATTTTTAACATGGCCTTGGATGGAACTATTCTTCGGCGAAGCTGTAAATAGATTTAAAAATTCACATCTATCTGGAGCTATTGAATTCTTGCCATACGGAGTAACTATCGACGAATTCCAACACTTCGTTTATGAAAATCCTGAAGCAACTCCAGAAGAAAGAAAGAAAAAATACCACGAAATAGAAATGAAGTACAGACCAAACGTTGACTACGCAGACAATGAATTCCTAAAGAAAGGAACTTATTGGTTTAGACAAGGTCACGTGTTCAACACTCCATTCTACTATATCGACTACACCCTTGCACAAGTTTGCGCATTCCAATTCTTAATAAAATCACTTGAAAATAGAGATAAGGCATTCGATGAATACTTAACTCTATGTAAAGCTGGTGGATCAGAATCATTCTTCGGACTTATGAAGATTGGTAAACTTGAAAACCCAATGGTGGAAGGAACTTTGGAAAAGATAATTCCAAAACTAGAAGAAATTTTAGATTCTATTAAGTTCTAAATATTTTAAAATTTAAAGGAGGCTACGGCTTCCTTTTTTTGTGTGTGCTAAACACTATTCGGGTAATATATAAATGAATAAAATTTTTACTAAAAGATTTGAGGTGAATTATGAAAAATCTAAGAAAAGAAATAATTGTTTCCTTGGTGGTTTTTATCCTGGGAATGATTCTTTTGTTCCTATACATTAAACCAGAAGCTGCAAATGAAATGATAAAGAATTTCTTCGAAGGAAAGACAGATATCCTTGCTCCTGATGGACGTGTAACAGCCCTTGGGCTTTTAAAGAACAATGTTACTGCATCTCTTGTAATGTTTATATCTGGAATAGTTCCTTTTATATTCTTACCACTTATCGGAATATTTTTAAATGGAGCCATCATTGGTTCTCTATTTAAACTATTCTATTCAAATGGAATTAATGTGGTTGCACTATGTATAAGAGGAATCCTTCCCCACGGAATATTTGAAATCCCCGCCCTTGTAATTTCTGCAGCGATGGGAGTTAAACTCTGTTTGACAGTGATTAAAAAGATTAGAAGAAAAGATATAAGTGTAGTAGAAACATTAAAGGAACTAGGGACTAAATTTATAACCATAGTAGTTCCACTACTAATAGTTGCAGCATTTGTAGAAGCATATGTAACTCCTTCACTACTTGGCGGAATGGTTCCAAACCTATAAATAAAAATTATAAAAATTTGCATTAAAAAAAGTGGCTTAGACCACTTTTTATTTTTTATAAAATTTTTATTTATATTTCTTCTTCATCTTCGTCGAGGCTTAGACCTTCTTCTTCGCTATCTATTTCGTACCTCCACACTACTTTACCTTGGAGTACATTTGGTTCCCAATATCTGTAGTCCACTATATCTCCTTCAACAAGGCTGAATTTTTCTACATCATAATCAGAAAGAGTTATGACTAACGGAAGATTTTGTTTGTAGGTTGAGTCAATATAAAGTGTATTTAAAATCTTATCGTTTTTAACTTCTGCATACTTAACTTCGCGTCTGTTTGTTTCTTCTGGTTCATCTAATTTTTCAACTATTTCGTAGCGATACTTAACTCTTCCAGGTTGGAAATTGTATTGAAATATTGGTGTAGCCTTGATCCAATCACCTTCATCTAGTTCGTTAATTCTTATAAATTTTTCTGGTACATATACTCCGAAGTCTTCTATCTCTCCACCTTGGAGTTTAAGTCTTAGTTGTCCTAGGCATTCATTAGTAGATCTATTGTGGTAGCTAATCCTTCTCTTTTGTGCTTCGTCACTTTCATAAGATTCTTCTTGGTAGTAATTTCTATACAATTCTTCATCAGAAAGTATAGGTAGTTCATTAATATTTTCGATTAAATTTACATACTTTTCGATTTTGTTTAATATTTCGTCATAATTATCGTAACTAATCTTTTCTACTAAGGTCACTAAGTCTTCTCTTATCTCTTTTAAAATATTATCCTTATCCATAGCTTCTCCTTTTTATTAAATTATATTACCTCTTATTCTTATTAAATTTTACCATATATCTATATAAATAGTTTATGAATTTTAAATTTAAAAGTTTGAACGCGTTTAAATAATTTACAAAAAATTTAAAAAAGCCGAACTAGTCGGCTTCATTATGATATTCTAAAAGATCCTTTATGACCATCCACATTTCATCCACCATGTTTTTGTCCACGGAAGAATAAGGGATTATATAGTCAGTATTTTCAATTTTTAGAACTTTTGCTATATTTTTAATTTGAGTTATTGCTTTGGATTTTGAAATTTTGTCAGATTTTGTAGCTACAACTATTCCTACAAAACCTGCTTCTTGTATAAATCTAAACATCTCTATATCTTGTTTTGTCGGGTCGTGTCTTATATCTACAAGTAGAAAAACTTCTTTTAAATTTTCTCTAGATTCTAAATATTCATTTATAATCTTAGCCCATGAAGATTTTTCTTCCTTAGACACTTTTGCATAACCATATCCCGGAAGATCCACAAGTCTAAGTTCATCATCGATATTATAAAAGTTAATAGTTCTAGTCTTACCAGGGCTTGAACTTGTACGAGCCAAGTTTTTTCTTCCTAGCATAGAATTTATAAATGAACTCTTGCCCACATTACTTCTTCCTGCAAATGCTATCTCCATGAGATTCTCATCTGGGTATGTGTCTCTATGAACTGAAACTTTTTCTAATTTTGCGTTATTTAGATTCATTTTTGCTCCAATGCTATTTCGATTACTTTTTCCGCATCGCTTACTGGAATGATTTCAAGAAGATTCTTTACATTGTCCTCGATTTCGTTTAGATCTCTTATATTTTCCTTAGGAATTATAACAGTCTTAACTCCCATTCTCTGTGCCGCCAAAAGTTTTTCTTTAAGCCCACCAATTGGAAGGACTCTTCCACGAAGAGTTATCTCTCCTGTCATGGCGACATCTCTTCTCACTGGACGCTTTGTAAGTGCGGATACGAGCGCCGTTGTAATTGTCACACCTGCAGATGGTCCATCCTTTGGCACTGCTCCTTCTGGAACATGGATGTGGATGTCGTTTTTCTGTCTGAAATCTTCTTTTATATTAAATTTCTCTGCGTTTGCAGCTATATATGAAACTGCTGCTGTTGCAGATTCCTTCATTACATTTCCAAGTGAACCTGTAAGAGTTAGGTTGCCCTTGCCCTTCATAACTGTTGCTTCAATGGTAAGTGTTGTACCTCCCACAGCAGTCCAAGCTAGACCGTTTACTACTCCCACTTGATTCTCTTTATTCACCAAGTCGAATAAAAATATCTTTTCTCCAAGGAATTTATTTAAATTCTTCTTAGTGATGGAGATCTTTTCTTTTTCTCCTTCTACAATGTTCATTGCAGCTTTTCTAATTATTTTAGAAATATTTTGCTCTAGAGTTCTAACTCCAGCTTCTCTCGTGTAGTAAGCGATTATATCTTCTATTGCTCCGTCGGAAATAGTTACATTTTCTTCGCTTAGTCCACTCTCTTTAAGTTGCCTTGGCACCAAGTATCTCTTCGCAATGTTGAATTTTTCATTTGGTGTGTAACCTTCTAGATTTATAATTTCCATTCTGTCTAGAAGTGGTCCAGGGATAGTAGATGTGGTGTTGGCTGTCGTTACAAAGAAAACTTCTGAAAGATCAAATGGAAGTTCCATATAGTGATCGGTAAAAGTTTTATTTTGCACAGGATCTAGCACTTCTAGAAGTCCTGATGCTGGATCTCCTCTGTAGTTATTTCCAACCTTGTCTATTTCATCCATAAGGAACACTGGATTTTTCTGCTTAGCTTCCTTCATAAGACTTATAACTCGTCCAGGCATCGCACCTATATAAGTTCTTCTGTGTCCTCTGATCTCTGCTTCATCAGTCACTCCTCCAAGGCTCATCCTTACAAAATTTTTGTCTAGGGCATGGGCAATTGAACTTGCAATAGAAGTCTTACCCACTCCTGGAGGCCCTACTAAACATAGAATCGGTCCCTTCGCACCCTTATTTAATTTTCTAACTGCAATAAATTCTAGAATTCTCTCTTTTACTTTTTTTAGTCCGTAATGTTCTTTGTCTAAGATCTTTCTAGCGTTTTTAATATCTATATTTTCTTCAGCACTATCATTCCAAGGTAGGTCCATTATCCAGTCGAGGTAATTCATAATTACCGCATATTCCGGAGATTGAACCGAAATGGTGCTTAACTTTTCAATTTCTTTTTGAGCTCTTGCTCTTATTTCTTCTGGAAGATTTTTCTCTTCAAGTTTCTTCGTATATTCATCGGATTCTTTCTCTTCTCCAAGTTCCTTCTTTATAACTTCAAGCTGTTCTTTTAGATAGTATTCTTTTTGCATCTTGTCCAGTTGGGATTTAACCCTTGTGTCGATTTCTCTTTCTATCTTTAAAAGTTCAACTTCTTTTGAAAAGATTTCGTGGAATATTTCCAGTCTTTCTTCTAAATCTTCTACCTCTAATATTTCTTGGGCATTCTCAACGGATAGATCGATGTAGCAACATGCTGTGTCCATCATTGTTTCCGGAGTATCCTTGTTTATTAGAGAGTCGAGCATTCCAGGTAACATCTTCTGATCCATTTCAGAATACTCTTGTATATCTTTTTCACAGAGTCTCACCAAAGCTTCCACATTTGAATTCATCTCTATATCTTTAGATTCAAATACTTCCACTTCGACTTCTGTGTACTTTTCTTTTTCTTCGGAAGATATTATTCTTCCTCTCTTTTCCCCTTCGATTAGTATTCTAACTATTCCTCCAGGGATTTTTAAAATTTGTTTTATGCTGGCGATGGCGCCCACTGTGTAGATTTCATCCATAGTAGGATCTTCTACTTCTTCATCTTTTTGCGAAACTAGAAATACTTTAGAATTTCTAATTTCAGATTCTTCGATAGCTCCTATGGTTCTATCTCTTCCACAATCAAAATGGGTTACCATGCCTGGAAAAACAACGATTCCTCTAAGAGGAATCATCGGCATTTTTTCTATATTCATTTAATCACCAAAGTTATTTCTTCTTAATTATCTTTACTGGTTCTTTTCCTTCTACTGATTCTTTGGTAATGATCACTTCTTGTATATTGTCTTGTGATGGAATTTCAAACATAACATCCATCATAGTATCTTCTATTACTCCACGTAGTCCTCTAGCTCCAGATTTTTTCTTAATCGCCATAGAAGCTATATATTTAAGAGCTTCTTCTTCGAACTTAAGATCTACTCCATCTAATTTTAAAAGCTCGGTATATTGTTTTACGAGAGCATTCTTTGGAGTCTTTAGGATTTCCACTAGAGCTTCTTCATCTAATTCTTCAAGTGTTACTGTAACCGGAAGTCTACCTATTAATTCTGGAATAAGTCCAAATTTAATTAGGTCTTCTGTGTGTAGTTTGGACAATATATTTTTATCTCTTTCTGTTTCAGAGATGACTGTTTGTCCAAAACCTATGGAGTTCTTGCCAACTCTGTGTTCAATAATTGGAGCAAGTCCATCGAATGCTCCTCCACAGATAAATAGTACATTCTCTGTGTTAAATTGGATAAATTCTTGGGCAGGATGCTTCCTTCCTCCTTGTGGAGGTACATTTGCAATAGTGCCTTCTATTATTTTTAGAAGTGCCTGTTGAACTCCTTCACCACTAACGTCTCTTGTTATTGAAACATTTTCAGATTTTCTAGCTATCTTATCTATTTCGTCAATATAGATAATTCCCATTTCCGCTTTTTCTATATCATAGTCTGCGGCTTGTATAAGTTTTAGTAGTATATTTTCTACGTCTTCTCCAACGTATCCTGCTTCAGTTAATGAAGTTGCATCTGCAATGGCAAATGGTACATTTATTATCTTTGCCAAAGTCTGTGCAAGAAGTGTCTTACCAGAACCGGTAGGTCCTATCATAAGGATATTACTCTTTTGTAACTCAACTTCTTCTGATTTGTGATGAATTCTTTTGTAATGGTTATATACAGCAACAGCCAAGGCTTTCTTGGCTGCTTCTTGTTTTATAACGTATGAATCTAAGACTTCTTTTATTTCTTTTGGTGTCTTAAGTTCAAAATCAAAATCCAATTCTTCACTTTCTCTTAGCTCGTCATCCAGTATACTTTCACATAGTTCTACACATTCGTTGCAAATATATGCATCTGGACCAGCTATGAGTCTTTTTACTTGGTCAGAAGTTTTTCCACAAAAAGAGCATTTTATTTTATCTTCTGACATTTTACTCTCTTTCTCTTATTACATTATCTATTAAACCATATTCCTTGGCTTCATCTGCACTTAGGAAATAGTCTCTATCTGTATCGTGTTCAATCTTTTCCAAAGGTTGACCCGTTTCTTCTGCAAGTATTTTATTTATTCTCTGTCTAATTTCTATTATTTTTTCCGCGTGAATCATAATATCTGAGGCTTGTCCTTGTGCTCCACCAAGTGGTTGATGAATCATAATTTCAGAGTTTGGTAGTGCAAATCTCTTACCTTTTTTACCTGCTGCAAGTAGGAATGCTCCCATAGATGCAGCCATGCCTATACAGATAGTTGAAACATCCGGTTTTATATAATTCATAGTGTCAAAAATAGCAAATCCTGCACTTACTGAACCACCTGGTGAATTGATATATATTTGGATATCTTTATTTGGGTCTTCAGACTCTAGGAATAAAAGTTGAGCAACGACTAAGTCAGCTGTAACATTATTTATCTCTCCTGAAATAAATATAATTCTTTCCTTCAAAAGTCTTGAGTAAATATCATATGCTCTTTCGCCACGGTTTGTCATCTCAATGACTGTAGGTACTAATGCCATATTATCACTTCTTTCTATTTAATTAGTCTTCCTTCTTTTCTTCTTTTTCTTCAGATTTTTTTTACTTTTTTTGTCTTCTTTTCTTTCAGTCTTATCTTTCTTTTTTAGCTGTTTTTTTAGTTTCTTTCTTAGCTGCTTTCTTTTCTTCTTTCTTTTCAACGAATTTATTTTCGTTTACAAGAATATCTAGAGCGCGTCTTGCTTTTAAATCATCTTCAACTGCAGCTTTATTAGTTTCAAGCATCATCTTCTTCATGTCTTCTCTCTTTTCTGCATCATCTTTGAAGTATTCGCCTAAAACTTTGTCTATTTCAGCTTCAACTTCTTCGTCTGTAACTTCGATATTTTCAAGTTCAACTATTTTTTCAACGATAAGTCTGCTAATAATAGAAGCCTTAGCTTGTTCTTTTTGACCTTCTCTAAATGTGTTTATATCGGTTCCTAGCATTTGTAGGTATTGTTCAAGAGTGATTCCTTGTCCTTGCATGCTTTGGTTGTAGCTTTGGATAGTTCTATCAACTTCGTCTTCTACCATTCTTTCTGGTAGATCAACTTCTACTTTTTCAGCAATCTTTTTAAGAACATTTCCTTCTCTATCTAACTTAGTTCTCTTTTCAGCTTCTTCTTCAAGTTTCTTTCTTAAATCAGCTTTGTATTCGTCAACTGTGTCAAATTCGGAGATATCTTTTATAAATTCATCGTCTATTTCTGGAAGTTCTTCCACAGTTATAGAGTTAAGTTTTGTTTTAAATGTAGCCTCTTTTCCTCTGAACTCTTCTGCATGGTAATCTTCTGGGAATTTTGTAACTACGTCAAACTCATCCCCGATATTTTTACCAATTATTTGTTCTTCAAATCCAGGAATGAATGTGCCTGATCCTAGTTCTAGGTCTTGGTTTTCACCCTTTCCACCTGGGAATGCTTTGCCATCGATAAATCCTTCGAAGTCTATATTTACCTTGTCATGTTCTGCAGCAGCTCTATCGTCGATGTTAACAGATCTTGCGTTCATCTTTTGTTGTCTCTTTAGATCTTCGTCAAGCATTTCATCTGTAACTTCGTGTTTAGCATCTTCAACTTCTAGACCTTTGTACTTTTCGATTTCGATTTCTGGTTTTACAAATACTGAGAAGTGACAAACTACATCTTCATCAGATGAGATGTTTTCGTCAAAATCAACATCTGGTTGATCTACAACTTCTAGCTTAAGTTCTTTTATTGCTTCTTCATAATATTTTGGAAGAAGTTCGTTTACTGCGTCTTCTAAGAAGATTCCCTTTCCATATACATTTTCAATGATCATCTTAGGAGCGTGTCCTTTTCTGAATCCTGGAATTTGAACGGTCTTCTTTAATTTGTTATAAGCTACTACTTCAGCTTTTTTCACTTCTTCTTTTGGAAGTGTTATATCAAAATATACTTTGTTGTTTTCTCTCTTTAAAATTTCGGTCATATTTTCCTCCTAGTTATTCTTACCACTATTTATTCTCGTTTAATCCTTTTATAATAAGTCCTACTTCTTCTTCAGTTAAGGTTATTCCCTTTCCCATTGCTTTGTGATCTGGAGACCACTCTCTAATGTCGTACTTGGCAGGTCTGTCATTCCAGCTCACAAGATTAAATTCTTTGGTCCAGCCTTTTGCATTTTCAGAAAGGACTGCTATATTTTTTATTATTTCAAATTTGAAATCTGCCATTTTATTCTCCTAAAATGATTTTAATAGATCTTCTAAAGCTTCTTCAATTCCGCTTTCTTCTATCATTTCACTTACAACTCTATCTATAGCTTCCTTCGAAGTCATTTCAATATTTTCTCTATTGTCTCTTCTTGAAAATTCCACTATTGAGTCTTGCGCCTTCTTGCCAACGGTAATTCTAAGTGGGATTCCTATTAAATCTCTATCGTTGAATTTAACTCCAGCCCCCACATTTCTATCGTCAAGAAGAACTTCATAACCCATATTCACAAGAGCTGCGTGAATCTTTTCTCCAAGTTCAAGCTGTTCTTCTTTCTTAGGATTCATAACAGTTATTATTATTTGGTATGGAGCAATTGCCATAGGCCAAACAATTCCATACTCATCATGGTACTGTTCAACTACAGCACTTACAGATCTAGTAACTCCAATTCCATAAGATCCCATGACAAAGTACTGACTCTTTCCATTTTCATCTAAGAATGTAGCATCTAAAGCTTCTGAATACTTAGTTCCAAGTTGGAAAATATTTCCTACTTCTATACCACGGCGAGTCTTGTAAACCTCGTCAGTGCCAGGAATCTTGTCCCCTTCCACTGCCATAAGTAGATCTTCTACTACTTCTCCAGTGAAATCTCTTTCGTAACAAACATTCTTTATGTGGTAGTCCTTTTTATTAGCTCCCACAACAAGGTTATTTATCTTTGTAATTGATTTATCTAATATAACTCTTACATCTTTGTTTAGACCAATAGGTCCTGTGTAACCTGGATGAGAATCTATCTTTATAATATCTTCATCTGACATAAATTCAATTTCATGCTCTGGTACTCCAAGGTATGAAATTAACTTTGCCATATTTAGTTCTCTGTCCCCAGGAATAAATACTATTACTGGTTTGCCTTCTATGGTTAAGTCAATAGCCTTTGCACATCTCTTTTCTTCTACATTTAAAAGTTCTGACAAATCTGCAATGGTCTTAGCTCCGATAGTTTCAACTTCTTCCTTTTCCAAAGGTTCGCTTGTGTCTACAAAGTCATAGTGAACAGGAGCCTTTTCTTCTGTATAAGCCTTGTCGCTGTTTTCAGAATAGAAAATTATTCCTTCCCCTGTTTCAGAAAGGGCAATAAATTCATGGGACATATGTCCTCCCATTGCACCATTGTCACCTTCTACAATTTTGTAATCAAGGGAAAGTCTATCGAAAACATTTTGATATGCTTTGTAGTACATATCGTAAGATTTTTGTAGGCCTTCTTCATCCTTATCGAATGAATAAGCGTCCTTCATCAAGAATTCCCTTGCACGATTTATACCAAATCTTGGTCTCTTTTCGTCACGATATTTTGTCTGTATTTGATAAATATTAAGCGGTAGTTGTTTATATGAACTTACTTCATCCTTAACAAGTGTGGTGAAGTATTCTTCAGCAGTAGGTCCAAGACAGAAGTCTCTTCCATTTCTATCTACTAATTTAAACATTTCCGGCCCGAACTTATCCCATCTGCCTGATTCTTCCCATATTTCTGCAGGTTGAATAGCACTCATAAGTATCTCTTGAGAACCGGCTCTATCCATTTCTTCTCTAACAATCTGTTCAATTTTTCTTACAACTCTATAACCAAGTGGCAGGTATGAGTAAATGCCTGTAGTGGATCTTCTAATCATCGCTGCTCTTAAAAGAAGCTTGTGTGATTCCACTTCAGCATCTGTTGGTACCTCTCTCAAAGTAGGCATGTAAAGCTTTGTTAGTCTCATAATTCCTCCATCTCTTTATAATCATCTATGATTATATTATTATAGCCTAAAACTTGCAAGTATTATCTCAAAGACTTAAGATATAGTTTCGTTTTTTCATCTATTTTTCTAGAGTCTACACATTTCGATATGGTTTTTAAATGGGTAAATCTATCAAGCTTTTTTTCTTCCAAATATTTTATAGCGTCATCACATCTTTTAACCATTGCTTCTTGAAAAAACCATGCTCTCATCATGTTGACATAGTACTCTTTCGATTTGATGTTCGCTACCATATCTAAGACTTCACTATTATAGAAGTCACCTAGAAATAATTTCATAAGAATAGAGATTCCATACCTCTTAAAATATGTACCTTCCTTAGAAATTAAATTTTTTACAAAATTAAGTAAACCTTCTCTATCCTTTGTACTTTTAAAAGATTTCGGTATACCTACATCGGATACCTGCCAATTATCTACATATGGTAGAAAGTTTAAAAGCATTTCTTTTGCTTTATCAAAATTTTTTTCTTCAGTGATAATTATCATGTGCATAATATTTTCTTCGTGATACTTATGAGGAAGAGAGTTTAAAAATACTTCCCTCTCCTCTTCACTCATTTCTTTTACAATATTTCTAAGAACAGGAATCCTTATTCCCAAAACATTTTCTACACCAGGAATAAGTTTTGAGTTAAACTCCCTGTAACTTGGATCGATATACTTTTCTAAATTCATTTTATCTCCACAAAAACATAAAAAAGGTAGGTATTACACCTACCTCTAAACACTCCTATGCCCATTGGCATTTTGTTTTTCTTCTATTATATTGAGATTTTTATAGATAAATTACATCTTAACTTCTAATTCATCTACTTCAAATTCTATCTTAGGCGGTTTATTTTCTTCTTTTGAAATAATATCTTTAACTTTCATAAGTCTTGTGATATTTGCTCTTTCGTTTTCATCTAGTTTCTGTCTTATAAACTTAATCGTTTCTTCGAGATCTGGGATTGTTCTATATTCAAGAGCGTTTACTCTTCTTCTCGTCTTTTCGATTTCGTCCGCCATTAGTTGGGCAGATTTTTCTACTTGGGCAAGTTCTAAAAGTTTTGACATTACTCTATTTAACTTTTCTACAGCCATGTCTAAGTCGGCAGTAGTTTCAGTAAATCCGTATGGATAAATGGATCCGCCTTCTGTGAGTTTTTTAGTTTCAAACTCCATTATAGGGATTTCTACACTCATAACATTCTTCTTTGTAATATCTACAAAGGTTTCTTGAGTTGGCATAGACACCGCTTCTTTTAGCATCTCTGGACTCATTAGAGCTGAAGCTAGTAGAAAATCTTTAAATGATTTTGAAAGTTCTTCTTCTACTTCTTCCCTAAGGGTCTTATTGTGTCTTACCGTCTCTATAAATCTTCTCATGAGCTCATCTTGTTTATCTTTTAAAAGTTTGTGTCCACGAGTAGATGTTGCAAGTCTAGTCTTAAGTGCAGATAGGTTCATCCTCGTAGGAGTTACTTTAAGAAGTGCCATCTAATCACCTATTTCCATCTAGATATTTATCAAGAAGTGCGTCCTTAATTCTCTTAAGTTCTGTTCTTGGTATGATCCTTAGAAGATCCCAACCAAGATCTAGAGTTTCTTCTATGGTTCTATTTGTGTAGTATCCTTGGTTTACATATCTTGCTTCGAATTCATCTGAGAATTTTGCAAATGCTCTATCTGCTGTTGATAGTGCTGTTTCACCTAGGATTACTGAAAGTTCCTTTGCATCTTTACCTGAAGTGTATGCTGCGTAGATTTGGTTCATGGTGTCAGCGTGGTCTTCTCTAGTCTTGCCTTCTCCAATTCCCTTATCTTTAAGTCTTGATAATGAAGGGATTGCGTTTATAGGTGGTTCAATTCCTTGTTTATAAAGATCTCTTGAAAGGATTATTTGTCCTTCTGTTATATATCCTGTTAAGTCTGGGATTGGGTGAGTGATATCATCTTCAGGCATGGTTAGTATAGGAATTTGTGTTATTGATCCGTCACGTCCTTTTATTCTTCCTGCTCTTTCATAGATAGTTGACAGGTCAGTGTATAGGTATCCTGGATAACCACGTCTTCCTGGTACTTCTTTTCTAGCTGCAGATACTTCACGAAGTGCTTCTGCGTAGTTGGTCATGTCTGTCATGATAACTAGTACGTGCATTCCCATTTCAAATGCTAGATATTCTGCACAGGTTAGAGCCATCTTAGGTGTTGCAAGTCTTTCGATTGCAGGGTCGTCAGCAAGGTTCATAAATAGAACTGCTCTGTCGATTGCTCCTGTTTCTGTGAAGTCATCTATAAAGAATTGTGCTTCTTCAAATGTGATTCCCATTGCAGCAAATACTACCGCGAACTTATCGTTTGTTCCAAGTACTCTTGCTTGTCTTGCAATCTGTGCTGCTACGTTGTTGTGAGGAAGTCCTGCCCCTGAGAATATAGGAAGCTTTTGTCCTCTTACCAATGTGTTAAGTCCGTCTATGGTTGAAATACCTGTTTGAATAAATTCTGATGGGTAGTCACGGCTCGCTGGGTTTATTGCTGATCCGTTTATGTCGAGCTTCATCTTTGGAATAATCTTTGGACCGTTGTCAATTGGTTGACCAAGTCCGTCAAAGATTCTACCGATCATGTCAGGAGATACTCCTAGTTCAAGAGGTCTTCCTAAGAATCTAACCTTGGTTTCTGGAAGGTTTATACCTTGAGAACCTTCGAAGATTTGAACCATTGCCTTGTCGCCATTTACTTCGATTACACGGCCTCTTCTTCTTTCGCCGGTTTGAAGTTCTATGTCTACAAGTTCTTCGTAGGTTACCCCTTCTACTCCTTCTACGGTCATAAGAGGTCCTACTACTGCTGTGACTGATTTATATTCTTTAAGCATTTATAGATCCTCCTTTTCTAAGTCCTTCAAGTTCTTCTTTTATTTCATCTAATATTACATCAAATTCTGCTAAATTAGTTTCTTCAATATTCTTAGATCTTGCAATTCTTTCTCTAACTGGTAGATTTTCTATTTCAGATAGATATGCTCCATGTTTTAGAGCGTCTTTTGCACTGTGATAAAATCCTAGAATTAATTTCATCATAAGATCTTGTTTCTTTAGAGAACAATAGGTATCTACATCGTGGAAAGCATTTTGTTGAAGGAAGTCTTCTCTAAGAGACTTGGTAACTTCAAGTTTAAGTTGATCTTCTTCAGATAGTGAGTCACGACCAACTAGTCTTACAATTTCTTGTAATGCACTTTCTTCTTGTAGTAGACTCATTGCTTCTTGTCTATTCTTTGAAAATTCTGAGCTTACTTCATGGTCAATAAACTTATCAATCTTATCTTGATATAGTGAATATGAATCTAGCCAGTTAATAGCTGGGAAGTGTCTCTTGTATGATAGGTCATAGTCAAGTTTCCAGAATACTTTTACGATTCTAAGTGTTGCTTGAGAAACTGGTTCTGAAATATCTCCTCCTGGAGGGCTTACTGCACCTATTGCTGTAAGTGCTCCTTCCCTTCCATCGTGTCCATTACATATAACTCTTCCTGCTCTTTCGTAGAAATCTGCAACTCTGGATGCTAGATATGCTGGGTAACCTTCGTCACCAGGCATTTCTTCCAGACGACCACTCATTTCACGAAGGGCTTCTGCCCATCTTGATGTAGAGTCGGCCATCATAGCTACAGAATATCCCATGTCTCTATAGTATTCAGAAATTGTTATTCCTGTGTATATAGATGCTTCTCTCGCTGCTACCGGCATGTTTGAAGTGTTTGCGATAAGAACGGTTCTCTTCATGATAGATTCGCCTGTTTTAGCATCTATTAGCTCTGGGAATTCCATCATTACGTCGGTCATTTCGTTTCCACGTTCGCCGCAGCCTACGTATACAACTATTTCAGCGTCTGCCCATTTAGCAAGCTGATGTTGAACTACTGTCTTACCAGATCCGAATGGTCCTGGGATTGCTGCTGTTCCACCCTTGGTAACTGGGAAGAATGTATCTATAACTCTTTGTCCAGTTACTAGAGGAGTCTTAGGGTCAACCTTTTTCTTGTAAGGTCTTCCTCGTCTAACTGGCCATTTTTGTATCATGGTTAAATCTTTTTTACCATCTTTTGTTTCAATTGTGGCGATTACAGAGTCAACTGTAAAACTTCCACTCTTAATATCTACAAGCTTACCTTCGATTCCATTTGGAACCATGATAAGGTGTTTTACAACTACTGTTTCTTGAACGGTACCAAGTACGTCTCCGCTTTCAAGTTCGTCCCCAACTTTGGCAACTGGTACGAAATCCCATTTCTTTTCTCTATTTAGAGAATGTACTTCTGAACCTCTAAGTAGGAAGTCTCCCGCTTTGTCTTTAAGTGCAACAAGAGGTCTTTGGATACCATCAAACATGGTTTCTAAAAGGCCTGGTCCAAGTTCCACAGAAAGAGGAGAGCCTGTTGTTACTACTTCATCTCCTACACCGATACCAGTCGTTTCTTCGTATACCTGGATGGAAGCATCCCCGCCTCTCATCTCGATTATTTCTCCAATTATTTTATTTTTTGAAACTTCAACAACGTCGTAAACATTGGCATTTTCCATGCCAGTTGCTACAACAAGAGGTCCGGATACTTTAATTACACGTCCTGATTTCAATAAAGTTCCTCCTTCTTACAATATATTAGAACCTACTGCCTTTTCAACATTTTCACTTATTTTGTTCATACCAATATTTAATGTTCCCTTATTGGATGGAATAAGTATAACAGCAGGAATAATTTTGTTATTATATCTTTCTATCGTTTCTTCTATCTTATCTGCTAGCTCTTCAGTTACGAAGATTACGCCATAACCATCATTTGCTAGAGAGTCTATCGCGCTTCTTGCATCGTCTTTTTCATAGGCAACCCTAACGTCTATTCCTAGGGCTTTGAAAGCTAGTACAGAATCCTTATCTCCTACAACTGCAATCTTATACATAGGTTTCACGCAACCTTTCTCTTATAAATTCTGAAGAAAGACCGTTTAACTTAGATATTAGAATAATTCTTAGATTTCTAGTCTGTATTTCATTGGAAAGAGCATAGGCAAATACTACCTCCGGTCCAAAGATTATCTGTTTGACATCCTTTATAAGTTCTACAAAGTAGTCGTCCATCAATTTTTCAAATATTGATAGGGATCCTGACTTCCTGTAATCTTCGATGCCAAGTTTTAGATATTTATAGACCCTTGAGCTCTTTAAAAATGATGAGTTTTCATCGAATTCTTTTCCAAGATTTAGTACCAAATCTTTTGTATCTATGTTTCCACCATCTATTAGAACATGGTTTAGAAATTCACCAGCTCTTTTTTGGTTTCTGCATCTTATAAAAGTTTTGATATTTGTAAAGTCTATTAAATCTTCTACATACTTTATAAATAGCTCAACTTCTGATTCTTTTGCGAGCTCTTTAAGATGTTTGTAGTACATATTATCTAAGTAAATATCGATTTCTTGTGGGTCCTTGGTCTTATTGTAGATATCTATTGCAGACCTTACCTCTTCGTAGATATTTTCATCGGATTTAAGTCTCTTTTCATCCTTTATATCTTCTTTTAATCCATCGATATTTAAGTTTCTAACTTTTAAATACATATCGCTATAGTCTTCTTCTTGTACGTATTCTTTTACCACTACTTTTAGATTGTGGTAGAGATACTTAAGAGTTACAAGATCTATAGGTATGCTGTCTGGACTTATGCTATATAGCTCCTTTAAGAAATCTTCGTTTCTTTCGGATAGAGCTACTTCATAGTCCTCCGGTCTTTTAAGACTGTTGATGTAGGTTTGATAATCAGAATCTAGAAGAAATCTAAGTGTTTCTTCAAGACTTGCTGCATCTATAATTCTATTTAAGTAGCTTTTGTTTAGTAGCTTCTTTTCTCTTACTCTTATAGTTGCAGAAGCTTGGATAAATGATTCTCTTTTCATAATAACCTAACTTTCAAATAATTTATTCATAATCTCTATAGTAAGATCATCTCTTTTAGATTCAACTACTCCGTCAAAATCATTGTTATAGTACATATTTTCTGCACGCACTGCAAAACCAGAGCTTATGGCTTCATCATCAGATAGTCTTATATTTAGATTTTCTTTCTTTACAAGTTCTCTTTTATCTTCTGGAACTATTAGTTCTAAATCATCTCCTTCAAATGAAGAAAGTGATTTTTTAAGAAAATTAATATAGGTCTTGTCATCTAAATTATTTAGCTTGTACTTAACCATGTCTATTACACGATTAACTACTTCTTGTTTTGCAGAAATAAGGTCATCCCTTACTTCAAGATTTTGTTTTGAGAGTTTTCTGTCAATTAGAGTTTTCGCTTCTTTCTCTGAGTTTTCGATGATATTAGCCTTCTTCTTTTCTCCTTGAAGGATCTTATCTTCTACTATTTTTTCTGCAGAGTCTTTAGCGGCATTTATTATTTCTTCAGCTTTTAATTTTGCATCTTCGATAATCTTACTAGTTATATTATCTAAATTTGACAAAATCTCACTCCTTTATTAGATACGAGTCATCATAAGGAATGAAACAGCAAATGCGATAATAGCATACATCTCAACCATTACTGCGTAGATGATACCTTTTGCTTGTTGTTCTTCGTTTTTAGCAAGGATGTTGATACCTGCTACTGCTACTCTTGCTTGGCAAATAGCTGAATGATATCCAACTAATGCTACTGGAAGTGATGCAGCGATTAAAAGAAGACCACTTGAAAAACTCATATCTGGAGTAAGTCTCATCATCATAAATAGACCGATTACGAATCCATATAGACCTTGAGTACCTGGAAGAAGTTGAAGTACAAGTGACTTACCAAACTTTTCTGGTTCTTCGATTACTACTCCTGCAGCAGCTTCCCCTGCCATTCCTACACCTTTAGCTGATCCGATACCACTTACAAATACTGCTATAGCTACCGCTATACCTCCTAGGATCATTCCACCATTAGTTATAAAAAATTCTGACATTTTATTCCTCCCTAATATTAAAGTATTCTGATTTTGCAATCATTTCTTTAAATGGCCTTCCGCCACCTTCGTAAAATTTATTAAACATCTCTACATATGTTAGTCTTGCTGTGTGTACATATGCAGATAGATATGAAAGAAAAGCATTGAATAGTTGGAAGATTACAAATATTATGCTTCCAGCTATTATTCCAATTATTCCTCCACTAAATAACATTCTTACAATCATATTTACCGCTATGGCTATAAACGCTCCCGCTAGGGCTAGTGCCATAAGTCTTAAATATGAAACGAAATCACCAATATAGGATGTGATTCCATATGCTGAGTAAAGTCCCCAGCCAAGTTTTGCTCCTACTGAATCCTCAGTTCTTCCACCGGTTAATACTATTCCTATAAGTCCTAGAATCAGTGACCATTTACCGATGTTTGTAACTGTAGGGCTTAGTTTTAGAGCCATTGCTATTATAAATACGATAGCTCCTATGACAGCCATGTACCAAAATCCTACATCATATATTGCATCTAGGAATTTCTTATCTCTAATATTCATATAAGCTTTGATTCCCAGTGCGAAGAATAGGTGTATTCCACCTAGTAGCAGTGACATGCCTATCATCAAGTAGTAGTCCTCACTCGGATTTATAAGTGCCGGTAGTTTTACCGCATCTCCGAAGAATGATCCGAATATAAGTCCCCATATCATCGTACTTACTGATATATAGGAGATAAAACTTACCATTCTCTTGGTTGCTTCGTTAAGCTTCAAGAATTTTAGGGCAAGTCTGGTCATGATAAATACCAATAGACCGTATCCTGCATCCCCAATCATTATTCCACTGAATATAAAGTAAAACGGTGCAAATAATGGAGTTGGGTCGATTTCTCCATACTGTGGCATAGAGTACATCTCTGTCATCATTTCGAAGTTTTGAACTACCTTGTTGTTCTTTAGTTTTATAGGTACATTCTTATCTTCTACACTAGCTTCTTCGTAGGTCCAATAGTAATCTCCATTGGTAACATCCTTTAGAAGCTCTTCCAATTCAGAAATACTTTCTGTAGGTACATAACCTTCAATTATATTTACTTTTTCTGTACTTACAAAATTATTTTCTGCGATAAGCCTAATTCTTTTTTGTCTTAGATAGTCGTGTAGCACTCTGAAACCTTCTAAGTCTTTTGCGAATGCTTTTACACCATTTTCTACCTCATCAAGCTCATCTTCTTTTACTTTGATTTCTTCTTTTAATTTTGAAATCTCATCCCTTACATTTCCCTTAGTTTTAATATCTGTTTGAGAAAATGCGTGAAGTCTTATAAGCTCAGTTACTTCCTCTTCCGTCTTATCTTCGTTGTAGTAAATAACTATTCCATATGCCATCTTATCTTTTAGGTCATATACTTTTAAGTCGGCAAACTCAATTTCACTTATATCTTTTCTAAAATCTTCTAAAAACTTTTCTGGAATATTTCCAGGGATTATCTTTACATCTTTGAATTTCTTCAGTTCATCTATTCTTAGCTCCACATCGGACCAAGGGCTTAGCTCATTTACTCTAGTCTTCATATTTTCTATTTCTTGAAGAACTTTGTTTTTTCTATCATCTAGAGCTTTTAATTCGGAAAATTTTTCTCTGAATGGAAATTCCCTAGCTTCTTCTTTTAACTCTGAAACGGTGTAGGTCTTTTGACCTTCCTTTAGAGATTCCATCATGCTAGGCTTTACTTCATATTTTTCCAAAAGATCTATCGCCCATTTGGAGTTGGTAATAGTTTCGTCGAGACCAACCAGCTCTTGCGGAATAGGAACCTTCTTTAAAAAGTCCTGATCTTCTTCTTTGATTTCAAGGTCATTGAAATTTACAAGATTTTGTCTTTGCAATGCCTTTAGAAGTTCATTGTTGTCTTTGGAGAGAATGAATAGATGAAATTTACTCATTTTAACTATTGCCATTACTCAACCTCTTTGCTATAAGATCAGCTACATCTTGTAAGGCATCTCTATTTGTGTGCCTTATTTTTTCGCAAGCCTTTCTTGAATTTTTAATAATCGGCTCGGCTTCTTTCTCTGCATAAGATTTAGCCTCTTTCATAATCTCTGTTCTCTTTTCATCTGCAGATTTAAGTATATTGTTATATTCTTCTGTCGCCTTCTCTTTGGCTTCTTTCAGTATCTTTTCCGCAGTTTCGTTAGCTTCTTCAATTATTTTTGAAGCGTTTTCTTCAGCAGACTTAACCTTACTAAGAGCATTATCTGTCACACCATCACCTCCATCTATCATAAATCCTAAATTGGAATTGAGATCTAAACAAAAGTATCTCAGTATTATTATAACATCTAAGGGGCTTAATTTCTAAACATTATTGTGCTAAACTCTAAATTTTTAAATAATTTTGAGAAAAAATCGCTACAATCCATCGTTTGCCTCAAGAATTTATTTTTGTATTTTAATTATATATGGAATTTAAAGAGCGTTTTAATAAAATTGTCTGTAATTTCTAAATTTATTTTTTAAAACTAAGTACAAAATAATTTATTTTCTATTTTTAACATATGCTAATTAAATTTTTTATTTTTGAAATCGTATTCTATTATCCTTGACAATAAAAAAACATAATTATATAATTACACTAAATGGTGAGTATCTAAATAGTTTAGATTCTTATTTAATTGGTTTAGGAGGAAATTAATGGACAAAAAAGAATTTCTAGAAAAATATTTAACTACTAGAGATGGAACAAATTGTTTAAAAAAAGATTATTTAATCAAAAGATTCAAAGATCCTGATTTAGTACCTATGTGGGTTGCAGATATGGAATTCAAAACTCCAGACTCTGTGCTAGATGCTTTGAGAAAAAGAATTGATCACGGAATATTTGGCTACACTTTTCTTGACGACTCTTATTACAATTCTTATTCTAAATGGATGGAAGATAACTTTTCATATCCTGTAGATAGGAAATTTGTAAGAACTGCTAGCGGAGTTGTGCCTGCACTCTATACTTTTGTAAATTGTTACACAAATCCAAAAGATAAAATTATGATAATGCCTCCAGTTTATTATCCTTTCCACAACGTAATTACTGATACAGGAAGAGAAAAGGTAATCTGTGACCTTATCTATAAAGACAAGAGATTTTACATGGACTTTGATAAAATCGAAGAAAAGTTAGCTTCTGAAGATGTGAAGATGCTTATACTTTGTTCTCCACACAATCCTGCTTCTAGGGTTTGGACTGAAGAGGAGCTCGACAGACTTTTTTCTATCTGTGAAAAATATAATGTTCTAATTGTAAGTGATGAAATTCATCAAGATTTTGTATTTGGAGATAATAAACATGTTCCAGCGCCAATAGTTTCAAACGGAAAGTACAAAGACAGAATAATTCTTGTAAATGCAGCTTCAAAAACTTTCAACTTAGCTGGACTTTTACATTCTAATATTGTTATTGAAAATGAAAGCCTTCGTAAAAAGCTAGATGAATACTACAAAACTCATATTCAAACAGAAGTTAATATTTTCGGAACTTTAGCTACTAAGGCTGCCTACGACGGTGGCAAAGAATGGCTAGATGCTCTTAGATCAGTTATCTTAGATAACTATACTTATCTAAAAGAAACTTTAAAGAGAGAAGCTCCTTTAATAGATGTAGTTGAACTTGAAGGAACCTACCTTCCAATGATCGATCTTTCTAAGATATTAGACTTTAAAAACGATGAAAAAGTCATCGTAAACAATATGCCAGTTTCCAAAGCTACCAAAGATTTTGCACAAGACAAATGTAGGTTGGCTGTGGATTACGGTGAATGGTTCGGCGAAGAGTACAAAGGATTTATTAGACTTAACCTTGCTACCGATCCACAAATCGTTAAAAATGTTGTAGACAAAATAGTTGAAGAATCTAAAAATTTAGGAGGATGTAATGAATAAAAATAATAATATCGAAAGAAAACAGATTGGATTTTTGGCTTTTGCGCCATTATTAATTTTTCTAGCACTATATATTGGAATAGGTCTGTATTTTACACTTCAAAATGCAGAGAGTCCTTTCTCAATTTTTCCTAGACATATTGCTTTATTCGTAGGTATAGGCGTTGCTCTAATAATGCAAAGACAATACCCTGTAAGCCAAAAGATTGATATCATCTGCGAAAATATGGGTAACTCCGGAGTTATGATGATTGGTTTAATTTATCTTTTAGCTGGTGGATTTCAAGGTGCCGCGGCAGTTATGGGCGGAAAAGAATCTGTTGTTAACTTTAGTTTAACTCATATTCCACCATCACTCCTTGTGCCAGGGATTTTCGTTATGGGTGCTTTTATCTCTACTGCTATAGGTACTTCTATGGGAACTATCGCAGCTCTTGCTCCTATCGCTATAAGTGTTGCCGAAGGTGCAAACCTAAACTTAGCTCTTACTTCTGCTGCAGTTATAGGTGGTGCTTACTTTGGAGATAACCTTTCAATGATTTCTGATACAACTATCTCTGCTACCCAAGGTGTTGGCGCAGAAATGAAGGATAAGTTTAGAATGAACTTCCTCATAGCTCTACCGGCTGCCATCATAGCTGCAGTGCTTTATGGTTTCCTTGGTGGGCGAGGCGTGATTACAGAGGTGCTACCTTATGATCTAATCAGAATCATCCCATATTTATCAGTTCTTATTGCTGCTCTTATGGGAGTTAATGTTGCTGTTGTTCTATTTATCGGTATTTTAATGACTGGTGTAATAGGACTTGCTCAAGGAAGCGTTACTTTCTTTGAATGGGTTGGAGGAATCGGTTCAGGTATGTCTGATATGTTCTCCATCACAATTGTTGCAATCTTAGTTTCAGGTATTATAGGTATCGTTAAATTCTATGGCGGAGTTGAATGGCTAGTTGAAAAAATCACTTCCAAAATCAATTCTAGAAAGGGTGCTGAATATGGAATTTCTTTCCTAGTTGGTATTCTTTCAGCAGCACTAATAAACAACACAATTGGAATTATAATTTCTGCACCTATCGCTAAAGAAATAGGAGAAAAATACCATATAGCTCCTAAGAGACTTGCTTCTCTATTAGATATATTTGCATGTGCTTTCTTGGCTCTTATGCCTCACGATGGAGGAATGCTTATCGTTACTGGACTAAGCCAAACTTCTCCTCTTGAAGTTTTAAAGTATGCGTACTATATCTTCGCCCTAATTATAGTTGCTCTTCTTTCAATCCAATTTGGATGGTTAAGAACTGCCGAAGAAAAATCTTATGATAAAAAATAATTTGTAACCCTTATAAGTCATTTAATTATTAAGTTCAAAATGTCATTAAAAAAGAGACAATTTTTAATCAATTGTCTCTTTTTGTTATTATTTATTTTATTTAAAATTATATTTTGTAAATATCGGTTCCCTATTTAATCTCAAATCGTCGAAGTATTCATAAAGTGAGAACCATAGGTAGGATCCTTGGATATTGTAGATATTTTTGTATCCATTTTCTCTTAAGAATGTGTAGGCGTAGTAGGATCTTTGTGATGATCTGCAGTGAAGATATACCGGCACATCCTTAGGCACTTCGGAAATTCTATTTCTAATTTCTGTTAGAGGTATATTGTGGGCGCCTTTTATATGACCGTTTTCAAATTCATTCTTCTCTCTTACGTCTACAATATACGCTCCTTCTTCATAGAGAGATCTTAAGTCCTTCATGGTTACGCATCTTACATCGCCATTTAAAATATTTTGTCCAACCATTGCTGCTAGATGTACAGCATCCTTTGGCGGTGCGAAGTATGGGGCGTAGGCATGTTCATATTCGTATAGATCTTCTAATTTTCCATTCATCTTTATATATGCAGCAACTACGTCTATTCTCTTGTCCACTGTTCCTCTTCCTGCTGCTTGTGCTCCTAACACTTTACCTTCTTCGTCGAAGATTAGTTTCATAAATATTGGGTTTGCTCCTCCTATTATTCCAACTTTGTCCATTGGTATTACATAGGAAGTTTTGTATTCTATATTGTCACTTTGTAATTTCTTTTCGTTTAATCCTGTGCAGGCGATGTTTAAATCGAATACTCTTACAGCGCTGCTTCCAATTACTGAAACCGGTTTTGATTTTCTACCTGCTAGATGATCTGCAAGGGCTCTAGCTTGTTTCTGTGCAGGGCCTGCAAGTTCGAGATTTGTAAGACCGCCAAGCATGAAGTCTTCTTTCTTAACTACATCTCCAACTGCATACACATCTTTTAAGCTTGTTTCGTAGGTGTCACTTATTTCTAAGTAGCCTCTGTCGTCCACCTTTGCTCCTGCAACTTCTAGGATTTTTGAAGTAGGTCTTACTCCTATGGCTAGGACTACTGCATCGGTTTCAATTTTATTTCCAGATTTTAAGATTACTTCTTTTTCTGTAATTTCTGATACTGGGTCTTCTAAATATAGATCTACTCCGTTGTCATGAATTTCTTTGTGAATAATGGTTGCAATTTCATAGTCCACTGGAGCCATCACTTGGTTTGTAGCCTCAACTATGCTCACTTCAAAGCCGGCTCTTGTTAGATTTTCCATAACTTCTAGACCGATAAATCCTCCGCCTATTACGGTTACTCTTTTCTTTTCGTTTTCTCTTAAGAATTTATCAAGCTTCACCACATCTGGCACTGTCTTAACGGTGAACACATGTGGTAGATCCACTCCCTTTATAAATGAAGGTACTATCGCTTCTGCTCCAGTAGCTACCACTAATTTGTCGTAGTCTTCTGTGTAGGTCTTGCCTTCAGATTTTATTTCAATCTTCTTTTCTTCTGGGAAGACTTTTGTAACTTCACTATTTACTTCTACATCTATATTAAACCTAGTCTTGAAACTTTCTGGACTATTTAGCAGTAAATTTTCGTAAGATTTTACATCTCTACTTAAAAAGTTTGGAATTGCACAGTTTGAATAGGATGGATATGGTCCTTTTTCAAATATTTTTATCTCTACTTCGTCATTTAATCTTCTTAGTCTAGTAGCTGTCGACGCTCCTCCTGCTACCGCTCCAATTATGATTACTTTCATATTTCCTCCGATCTTTCTCTTGCTTTTTTAGTGATTATTTCTGGATAGTCATACATTTCTAGAATTCTTATGGCATTTCTTGTTGCAGCTCTACCCTCTTTAAGTTTGTAGTCGAATTTAATTTCGTCTTTTGTAACTACTTCTTCAAAATGATAGTTACAGAAATCTTTTTCAAGTATATTGGTAAGTTCTATATCATGGGTGGCTGCTACTACAAATCCCTGCTTGGACAGGTAGTCCAAGGTGGAGCTTGCCGCAGATATTCTATCTATTGTATTTGTACCCTTAAATACCTCGTCCAAAAGATATATATTTCCAGGGTTATCTATCATCTTCTTTATGGTTTTTGCCTCTGCCATAAAGTAGCTGGTCTTCTCTTCTATGGAATCTTTGATGTCGATGCTTGTAAAGATATCTGTGTCCGTGGTTTTAAATTTCTTCGCCACCACAAATCCGAGAGTCTTAGCCATCAGGTGATTTATTCCAATGGTTCTTAAAAACGTACTCTTGCCTGATGCATTGGATCCAGTAAGAAGGATGTCCTTTGTAAATTTAAAAGTATTTCCCACAGATTCTTCTTTGTCTTTTAAATATATTATCGGGTTGTGGAGTTCTTCTCCTTCGATAGATATATCTTCCGTCTTATCTGCAACATCAGCTTTGCATACTAAATCAAGATTGTAGTATAGGTTTGAGAGTGCAATCTCATTATCTATATCTCCTAAAATAAAGTATAACTTGCACAAATTTTCCTTATTTTCATTTACCAAATCTTTGATACTTAAAAATAGCATCGCCTCGTGAAGAGTTACAGTGCTTATAAGTTCATAGAAAATATCCGTATCCAGACCAACCTTGTTGTAGAATGATCCAGTCTTTCTATTTATTTTCTTTAAGAGAGTTTTGTAATCTCTTAATCTTTCTATACTTTCTAGCTCCAAGTCCGTCTTTAGGACGTCTATTCCAAGTTTTGAAAACTTGCCAAGCATGGTTAACATCTTGGATGCGCCTTGGGTCTTCTTGGAGATATCCTTGGTGATTATGGCATTCGTAGCCAATATTAAGGTAATTCCTGTCAAGAAAGAAATCTTACTTACAAAGAATAATCCCAACACAAGTGTAGCAATAAGCGGATAAAATTTTACATATAGTTCAAAGCTAAATTTCGCTTCGATTCCATTTTTTAAAAGTGTGAATAGTTCCTTGTTTTTTATCTCTCCAAAGGAAAGAAACTTCGCCATAAGACTTATTGTTTCTTCCTGGTTTTCTCTAATATATCTCAAAGTGTCGAGATCCTTTAAGATAGGGCGTGCTTCTCTAGTCCTCACATAGAGGCTCGATGCTCCCATGGTGGACATGGAATAATCAATTCTCTTTATATAGTCGAGGAGATTTAAGTCATAAAAGGTGGTGCTGTCCACCTTAAAATCAAAATCTAGAAGTTCCTGCGCTTTCATGACTATGTCGTAATCCCTCTTGATGTCTAGCTTTTCGCTGCGACCGATAAAGGCTCTACTCTCTATATATTTTTCAAAATTCTTTTCTTTAAAATAGTTAATTATCTTTAAGATTATATACAGTCCTACAAATAGAAGGACCATAATCGTCAGGTCATAGTATTTTAATAGTAAGTCTTTCATGTTTAATTAATTTCCTGTTGCTTCCAATATTTCATAATATGCCCAATGCTTCTTCTTCAAATCTTTAAATGGATTATTTCCATATTTATTTAAAAATTCTACATTTGGATTTCTTCTAAGTGCTCTGTTGATTATAGTAGCTGCTTCCCCTCTTTTGATCTTAGCTTCTGGATGGAATTTGCCATCTAGACTTCCTGTCAATATTCCCCTGTCTTTAAGAGTGTTTATTGCATCGAAAGCATAGTAACCAGGCCTAACATCGCTGAAACTTTGTTTTGTAAAGTTTTCGTTGTATCCTAGGTAACGATATACAATCATGGCAAACTCTGCTCTTTTCAGTTGTTTTTCCGGTTTGAAGGTCTTGTCGTCGTAGCCTGAAATGATTCCATTTCTTTCGCAAAATCCTATTGCTTCTGCATACCACATCTTTTGAGGAACATCTTTAAAAGTTGAGTAGATGGATGTAGGTGCTTCTCCATTTATGATCTTTGCAAAGATAAATGCTCCTTGACCTCTTGTCATGTAGGATTCTACTTTGAAAATATCTTTTTCAATTCCAGTCATGTATGGAGTTCTAAGTTCTTTTATTACATCATCCAAATCTCTAATAGCTTTTCCAATTTCATCCGGAGTTGCTTCTGACTTTATCTCTAAATACTTTCCAGTTGCTAAAGCTGCCTGAAACTTAAGTAGACTTTCCATTCCAAGCCCTTTAGTTTCCAAAGTTTCTGCAAACTTCAAGTAGTCTTGTAGTTCTTCCTTGGTATTTAAACTTCCTCTATTATTTCCTACACTTTTTTCTGGAGCTGAATTAGATTTTTCAACTACGATTGCAACTTCTGCGTTTTGTTCTTTTCCAGAAACGGTGTAGACTGATTTAAAAATTATATTTTGTGCTGCCTTAATAGTTGGTAGCTTCATGGTGAATGATCCGTTGTCATCGGCTACTACCTCTCCAATGGATTTGCCATTTAAAGTGGCACTTATCTTTGCCTTGGGATTTGCCTTACCATTTGCATTTGCATCTCCTTCTTTAATAGGATTTACAGAAAGAGTTGCCTGTGTGCTTGGAGTTTGAGCGACGAAACTTTGTTGATCTGTATTTTCGCTTCCGTCCATGCCAACTGAAGTTAGAATTACAGAATTTTTAAGTCCATCCACCTTTCCGATATCTGATTTAAGTACGCAGTCCAGCGGAATTTTAATTAGTTCTGTATTTCCAATTGAATCTATATTCATAACAGCAAGTGTAATTAGAGATTGGCTGTCGTTTTTTACCTTGGTGGTCTTAAGCTCAATGGAGTCCTTCTTTTCAGTTGCACCTACTAATGAACTGGATTTCACGTCCAAGTTTTCATCTATAAGTACAGTTACTACGAAGGATTTGTATGCCTTCTTCGCTTCATTTGGAACTTTTATGTTGATTGAGTATTTTAAATTGTCTCCCCTCTTCGCTTGTAGCATGGTAGGAGTTTCTAAAAATACTTGTATGTCATCCTTTGCATAAGCGTTTGTAAAAATAATTAATGCCATCAAAAATATTGTAAGTAGCCTTTTCATATAATCACCTCTAGTTTAATTATACCAAAAAATCTAGTTAATTATGTACTTTTATAATTGAATACAGCTTTAAAATATAAATTTAAAGCAAAATAAAACATTTTTTAGATGCGATTAAAAATATTTTTAAAAATTTTTAAAAAATAGATTGCAATGTGTGACATCACATGGTACACTTTAGATAGTGTATGGAGTGGTGCACACATTCCAAATTTATTAAAAATTACACTTAAATAAAAGGAGGTAGAAGATTTGTTTAATATCAATTTAAAAAGTTCAGTCCCAATCTACAAACAAATAGTCGACTCCATTAGAGATTCCATAGTCAAGGGCATGTTTCTTGAAGGAGATAAACTTCCTTCAGTTAGAGAGATGGCAAAACTTCTCCTTGTCAATGAATCCACAGTTCAAAGAGCTTATAGAGAGCTGGAAAGTATGGGAGTCATAAAGACGATAGTAGGCAGAGGAACATTTATCGAGTTCGATAAATCTAGAGAACTTTTGGAAAAGGAAAATGTGAAGCGTAAGATAGCAAGTGTTTTTAAAGAAGCTATCTACCACGAATTAAGCTTAGAAGATATAGAAGAAATCTATAGAAATGTAGAAAAGGAGGCAGAGTCTAATGCTACAAATAAATGATATTCACAAAAGCTATGGCGAAAAACATGTTTTAAACGGCATTAGTTTCTCCGTAGAAAAAGGTAAAGTTACATCCCTAATAGGAAGAAATGGTTCTGGCAAGACCACCATGCTTGAGATTCTATCCAGAATAATTTCGCAAGATGGCGGATTTATATCCATTGACGACAAAAAAATCGACGAAGATATAACTCTTCAACAAAACATCGCGTTTCTTCCAGATAGATTCGATCTATTTAAATATTCAAACGCACTAAGAATCATGGAATTTTATGAAATTATCTATCCTCACTTCGATAGAGAATTCGTAAAGACAGAGCTTACAAAATTAAGAATCAGTCCGAAGAGGGATGTGAGAAATCTCTCCAAAGGTCAAAGTGCCCTACTCGGACTTGTAATAATCCTTGCAACTGGAGCAGACTATATACTACTAGATGAAATCCTAGACGGAATCGACGTTGTAAATAGAAGGAAGGTCATCGAGTATGTACTAGACGCAACAGCAGCAGGACGAGCAGTGCTAATCTCCTCCCACTCACTAGATGAACTAGAATCCATCTCCGACACAGCAATATATATCTCTCTAGATGGAAGTCTTCAAGCAGTGGACCAAAGTCTAAATCTAAATAAATTCCAAATAGTTCTAAAGGAAACACTTAAGAAAGAAGACAGAGAAAAACTATTTATAACCGGAGAAATCGGAAGAGTTATAACCATTCTCACAGAAGATTCTTTTGAAGAAGTGCAAAAGAAATTAAAGACAGAAATCATCCAACACGACATCATCCCTGTAAAATACGAAGATGTCTTCTACTATGAAAGCATAAAGGAGGATAGATGATGAAAGGATTAGATAAAGTTTTAAAAATATTATATAAAAAATACAGCCTACTCTTCGCAGTAATATTTATAGGGACCATATTCCTACAATTTTCAACAGTTAAATTTGAATATCGAAATATAAGCGAAGATTTGGCATCAAGTATAATAAAGGTAGAAAAATTTAATAATGGCACCTTTGAAAAAGATAAGGACGATTACGTCGACTATCGAGTTGTTCAAGAAAGGCTTAAAAAACCATTTACAAAAGAAGATATAAAAATGGTGGCAGACTACGGGAAAAAAGTTGGCTTAGACAGAGCAGAAAACAATGCAGAATCTTTTAGATATGGCGGATCAATAGTTGACTATAATATTGCCAGAGTCCTTGACTATGACAAAGGCTTAATCTCAGGAAGCAAGATTCTAAGTCTGAACTTCTCACTAATCATACTTGCGGTGGTAGTGGCATTCTTATTAAGTTCAGAATTTATGACCTCATTCTATAAATTTATGCGACAAGTTCCAGTGAAAAGAGAAGGAGTCTATGTGGCAAAGGTCATCTTTGGAATACTAAGCCTCATGGTTTACCTCGTAGTAAGTCTTGGAATCAACTATCTTCTAGTTAGAAATACACCATTTGGAAATATCCTAACCTTTAGCGGTATCGGAAGCAGCTTAGGCAAAAATATCCTTAAGAGCATCGCCATATTCCTAGGAGCATTTGGAGTTGGAACAGTCTCTGGAAATATAGTCGGATTCTTCGGCATGCTCATCATCACATTTGGAGGAATAATTCTTGAAGAACTATATCTAAGATTCTACCAAATATTCTTCAACACAGACTCAATCACCTTCTCAGATCTAAGTAATTTTAGAAAGATGATGGAGAAAAATCCAATCTATTCAATAGTAAATAGCGCAAATACCATACTAGATGGTAAATATATTTTAAATATAGTGTTCCTATGCGTCCTCTACTTCCTAATCGGACTAATAGTAACCAAATTAAACGACGGCTCCAGAACCACCAAGTGTATAGTACTAAAAGGTGTATCAAAGGTTATAATGGTAGTAGCAATAATAACTACAGTATGCGCATCAACCCTACTAATTAATGGAATCTTTGGCTCAGGATCAGGAGTAGGAATATTAATGTATCCATTCGCAGCATTTATGCTATTTGTAAGTTATAAATTCTACAAAATGTTATTCGAAGTAAATATCGGATTCTAAGGAGGATATTATGAAAAATTTCAGAAAGATTTTAGCCCTGACTATGGTGCTAGTCCTTATAATTTTCACAGGATGCCAGAAGAAATCCCTCTATGAAGAAAGACTGGAAGGTTCACTATTCACATCCCACCAAGGACTAATCTATTTTGACAAGGACCATATCTTCGTACAAATGTACACAGATTTGCAACATGTGCCGGAAGAAGAAAGAGAAAAAGAAATAGAAAAGATGCGTAAAGAAGGAACACTTACAGGAGAGCTCACCTCTTCCTTTAACGAAGAAATCAAATCTGAAAATCCAGTACTAGAAGAAGATGGAACCATAAAGAGCGATTCACTTCCAGATCTAAAGATCGACGAAAACGGACACATCGTCTTTAGAGACATAGACTTTGTCTTTAAAGTTAGAGATGAAAATAAAAAATAAAAAGAATTAATATTATAATTAAAATTAGGATGGAAATTTTCCATCCTTTTTTTATATTCTATTGTAAAAGTGCTTAACCAGAAACAATTACGACAAAATAATCTTATGGTAAATAATCTGAATTCTATTTAATATACATTAAAATAATGTATCATTAATAATATTTATGTCCCGCGCTATACGTAGAGCATGTAATTTTAAATTTTATTCTAGTCTATTAAGATTTAAAAAACTAATTTATTTAAGCCTTGACAATAATTTTTTAAAAGCTTATGATAATATTTAAGTTTATTGAGTCAAAGCAATAAAGTATTTTAAGGAGAATTAATTTCAATGAAAAATAATAAATTTACCTCAACCTGGGGTTTTATTTTAACTACCGTAGGTTCTGCGGTGGGAATGGCGAACGTGTGGGGGTTTCCATACAAACTTGCAGCTAATGGCGGTGGAGCATTTTTATTAGTATATCTATTTTTTATAGCAATTTTTGCCTACTTTGGTCTGTCTGCTGAATATGCTGTGGGAAGATATTCCGAAACTGGAACCCTCGGTTCTTACGAAAAGGCTTGGTCCCATGTGAATCTTTCAAAACTTGGAAAAGCTATTGGATTTTTACCTCTTCTAGGTTCTATCTGTATAGCTATCGGCTACGCGGTTATCATTTCCTATGTTTTGAAATCTCTATTCCAAAGTTTGACGGGAAGTCTTATGACCATCGATGCTGACACATGGTTTAAATCTTTTTCAAGCACCAATTTCAGCGTGGTACACTTCCATTTCATAGTTATAGTCATCACTCTACTCACCTGCGTAAGTGGTGCTCACTCAATTGAAAAGGCAAACAAAATCATGATGCCACTATTCTTTGTGCTATTCGTCATCCTTGCGATTAGGGTTGCATTTTTACCAAATGCTTTTTCTGGATATAAATTTATGTTCACTCCAGATTGGAAGATGCTTCTTGATCCAAAGGTGCTCGTTAGCGCCATGGGACAGGCGTTCTTCTCCCTATCCATCACCGGAAGTGGGATGATTGTCTGCGGTGCATATTTAAACAAGGACGAGGACATCGTCGGCGGTGCGAAACAGACGGCAATATTCGATACCATAGCTGCTATGGTTGCAGCACTTGTTATGATTCCTGCATTATTTTCATTTAGCGAAAATCCTGAAGGCGGTCCTGGACTTTTGTTCGTGACACTTCCAAAGATTTTACAAAATATGGTGGGCGGCAGAATTTTTGCCATCGCCCTCTACCTTGCAGTACTATTCGGCGGGATTTCGTCGCTACAAAATATGTTCGAGGTTGTCTGCGAGTCAATCCTTCATACTTTCAAAAATTTAAATCGAAAGACTGTCCTTGTTTGCATCGGTCTTGTAGCATTTATCCCTGGAATTTTTATGGAGCCAATAGGCGGAGTGCCTGGTGCAATCCTCGGCGGATGGGGACCTTGGATGGATCTAGTGTCCATATACATCATTCCAATGGGAGCGACCCTCGGTGCCTTTTCTTGGTTCTGGATCATGGATAGAGATGCTCTTATCGGAGAAATAAATATTGGAAGCAAGAAAACTTACACCAAGACTTGGTACTACCTAGGCAAATTTATCTATGTACCAATGGCGATGATTCTATGTTTTATCGCTCTGTATTATAAGATTGCATTTTAGTTTATTTAAAATCTCAACGAAGTTTTCCTAATAAAATTTCTTTTAAAACTAAATAAAATAATAAAACTGTCAAGATCTTCCTTGGCAGTTTTTTTATGCATATACTAGGTTATAAAATTAAATTTCGTTGACTTAAAAATTTTTAAAGTTTATAATATAAGTACTTTAAGTTCTCATTTGTATAAAAATACACTTTAAATATTATTTTTTATATTTTTTTAAACGTTTATTGGAAGTTTAAGTTCCAAAGGAGGTATTATGAATTTCGGTAACAAAATCAAAAGTCTAAGGGAAGAGAAGGGGCTAACTCAAAAAGAGTTGGCGGACATGCTTGGAACTTCTCTTAAAACAATAAGCAACTACGAGGTGAAGGGAACCCGCCCTCGCACAATGAAAAATTTTGAAAAACTGGCGGAGATCTTCGATGTCAATGTAAATTATCTCTTGACCGACGAGGAATACTTCATCATGCAGGCAAGGGACACATATGGATACAAAGGTGCAAGGGATGCACAGGATCTAGTGGAATCTATGAAGGGACTCTTTGCCGGTGGTGAGCTGCCAGAGGAAGATAAGGACGTGGTGTTTAAAGCTATTTCAGAAGCATATTGGGAATCAAAACTAAAGAATAAAAAATATTCAAAGAAGACTGATGGCAATGAGTAATAGATGGATTTATGAAAAGGTAAATGAGCTTGTCGAAAAGTACAAGACTAGAAATCCTGAAGAACTCGCGAAGGCTCTCGATATAAATATTAAGTATATGGATGAAACCAAGACTCTTCTTGGAATGTACCAGGTTATTTTGAAAAACAGATATATTTTCATCCCAAACAACTTGGGAAGTTTAAAAGACACTGTCCTCGCCCACGAAATTGGCCACGACCAACTCCATAGAGAAGAATCTCTAAAGGGTGTCACCTTTCATGAGAGCAGAGTTTTCAATCCGGTAAATGTTTTTGAAATCGAAGCAAATATTTTCGCCGCTCATCTGCTAATACCTGACGATGATCTCTTAAAGATGATGGAGTATGCGGAAAGTGACAGAGAGTTGGCGGCAGGGCTCGGTGTGGATATAAATCTTCTAAATCTTAAAATTTCAGAGCTTGTGAAGTTAAATATCATAGACCTTAAAAATATCTTCCCTGTCAGCCCAGATTCAGGATTTTTAAAGAAGTACAAACCGAGAAACGATCTAGATTAATTGGAGGTTACCATGGGAATTATAGACTACTCAAGAGAACCCACTGCAGATATAGCTTTCGTCGATATAAAATCTTTCTACGCCAGTGTCGAATGTGTTGAAAGAGGTCTGCACCCACTCAAGACTTCCCTCTGCGTCATGAGCCGCTCTGACAATTCAAACGGCCTTATCCTTGCAAGCTCTCCAGTGTTTAAAAAGGTCTTTGGCAAAGAAAATGTAGGCAGAAGCAGGGATCTTCCCTTCGATATAGAAACTCGCAAATTTAGTTTTGAAAAGGCAAGGCGTCAAAATATTCCCATTACGAAAGAGTATATAAATTATATAGAAACCTGGGCGAAAAACACCTTAATAGTTCCACCGAGGATGGCTTTTTATATAGAGGAAAATCTAAAGATACAGAAGGTTTTTGAAAATTTTGCATCGGTGGATGAAATATATCCCTACTCTATCGACGAAGGATTTCTTGATCTCACCTCTTCTCTAAATTATTTTGTAAGAGATAGGGGACTTAGTCGTCGAGAAAAATTGGATATCCTCTGTGCAAAGATTCAAAATGAAATCAGAAAAGAAACGGGCATCTTCTCCACCGTTGGCATGAGCAATTCAAATCCACTTCTTGCAAAACTTGCACTGGATAACGAAGCGAAGAAGACCCCGACCATGAGGGCTAACTGGTCCTATGAAGACGTTGAAAAAAAGGTGTGGAATATAGAAAATCTCACCGACTTTTGGGGCATCGGAAGTAGAATCGCAAAGAGACTAAACAAATTATTTATATACAGTGTGAGAGATCTCGCGAACTCTGATCCAGATCGTCTAGCAAAAGAATTTGGCATCATGGGAGTGCAGCTTTGGTTCCATGCAAACGGAGTTGACGAAAGTAATCTAAAAGAACCCTATATTCCAAAGTCAAAAGGCATCGGCAATTCCCAAGTTTTACCTCGAAATTATACAGATCAAAGAGAAATAGAAATCGTCCTTTCAGAGATGGCAGAGCAGGTTGCAATCCGCCTTAGAAGAATAAAAAAGAAGGCAAACACCATCGCCATCTACATCGGATTTAGCTATGAAGAGAAGAAAAAATCCATAAATGTACAGAAGAAAATAAGACCATCTCAAAGCACAGAAGTACTTACAAGAGAAGTCCTATCCCTCTTTAGAGAAAAATACGACGGCGGTGCAGTTAGAAATATTGGCATTCGCTACGACAATTTAACAGACGAAGACTACTGCATATTCACCCTGTTTGAAGACGTAAAAAAAATAGAAAAAATGGAAAATTTAGACAAAGCCATCGATAAGATAAGAGATAAGTATGGCTACATGGCAATTCAAAAGGCAACCTCTCTTATGGAAGGTTCTCGTGCAAAGGAGAGAAGCACACTTATCGGTGGTCACTGCGGAGGTTTAGATGGAATAATATGATAGATAGAACATACTTACCCTATGAATCAGCGCGAAAATACATGGACAGAGGCATGGTAAAGTGGATGGGATTCTTCCTATCGGAACATACATCCGCCCTGACACAAGTTGGAGATAGAGTTTACTTCACGGACAAATTTTCAAAAGAAGAAAAGTCTCTTCTCCTCACCCAAGTATTTTTAAATAGAAGAAAGATATTTCTTACAGTAAGAGATGAAAAAATCCCTTACCTAGGACAAATCTATGATATAAGCAAAGAAGAAATACTTTTGAAGACTGAAGATAAAATAATTAAGATAGAAGTTTTGGAAATAGTTGAGATTACACTGGCGGAGGGAGAATAAAAAATGAATAGATTTGAGAAAAATATTTTTCAACTTGACTATTACAGCGAAAATTACACGAGATTTGAAAATGATTTCTATAGATACACAGAGACGAATATCCCACTGACCTTCTTAACCGACGATTTGGTGCAGATGATGGCAAAAACCGGCAGGAGTTACTTTAGATTAAATGCACAGAACGCAAAGGACAAAAGGGACCATTACTTTGTATTTGAAATCGAAACACCAAAAGAAAATAGCGAAGTTAAGCTCTATAAATACACAGGACACAAATTCAGAATAGAAGAAAAATAAACCACCTTGGTAGTTAAACGAAGGTGGTTTTTGTTTTGTTTTATTTTTTATTTTTAATTAAGATTAACTGAAGAGCACTTAACACTAAATAAATCATAGATTGATGGTAGTGGTCATATTTAAATATTTGTGTTTTATTAAGAGCGAGTATAGATATTATAAAAAAAGCTACGAACAAAACATCTTCAAAGCTAAACACTTTAAATTTAAACTTTAAAAATAAATAGATAATTAAAATAATAGCCATTGCTACCATAATATATCTAAATATATGAGCATTTTCAAGTACATATGATCTGTACACCATATGCCTCATAACTCCCATCTTTTTAAAACTAAGTCTATTTAAAACAACTGATCCAAGTATTAAAAGTATCTCAAATATTCTACAAATTAATCTTTTTTTTGAAAATTTTGTCATTTAGCTGCTTTGTCAGGAGTTAAATCCTTAACAGGAACAATCTTTGTACCTTCTGGATCATTTATTTCAGCTTCAAGTTCGTCGTGCATTTGCCATTCGTTCCATCCACCGTCAAACATCTTAACATCGTATCCTCTTTCATACATTAAAAGCCATGGAGTTGCAGCTCTCCAGCCAGTTCCACAGTAGAAAGCCATGTCGTTTGAAACATCAAAACCATTTTCTTTCCAAAGATTTACAATATCCGCAAAATCTTTTACAGTTTCATCAGCGTTTATATAATTTTCCATACCAGAATTGCCAGTACCTGATTCACCAAATACAGCTCCCTTAGGTTCTCCAGCCTTAGGAATGTAAGAATATCCAGAAGTCTTACCTTCCCATTCTTCTCTACTTCTAACAGAAACAAGTTTGAAGTCTTTATCTTCATCTAGTTTTTTAACTGTTTCTTCAAGAGATAGCACATACTCAGGATGAGCTGGCACCGCTACACCAAAATCTGTTTGTGGATTTGGAGCAACGCTTCCTTCTTCAACAGGATAGCCTTCTTTTTCCCAAGCGGCAAGTCTTCCATCTATTATCTTCACGTCTTTGACTCCAAGATAAAGAGCCGCATAAGCTACTCTATCAGCAGCGATTCCAGGACCATAAATTACAAGAGAAGTATCAGAAGTAATTCCATAGTTTAGAAAGTTTTTTTCTAATTCTTCAGGAGATCTAAGATTCCAAATAGGGCCTTCTTCAACCATATCAGTATTGATGTGAATTGCACCAGGAATGTGTTTTGTTAGAAAATCAGGGCTGTCCTTTTCTTCTCCCCAAGTAACTTCAGCAACCACACAGTTGCCACCTTTGTCGATTATATCTTTAGCTTCTTTAGCAGTTATATATACTTTTTTACTAGGATCAACATCCTTCATAACTCCAAGCTCAAGATCTTTCTTTTCAGCAGATTCTGTCTTTTCTTCTGTTTTAGGTTGATTTTTAGTATTCGCTTCTTTAGATTCTGTAGTTTGTTTGTTACCACAAGCAGCTAAAAAAGTAAGGGCAAATACTAATACTAAAACTGAATATAATTTCTTACAATTTTTCATTTTTTCCTCCTATAAATAATTGTTGTATTTTGAATATATATTATTAATAAAATATTGTCAATAGATAAGTTTTTATACACTTTGTATATAACAAGTTCTTAGCCGATAATAAGTTAATTTCTATAATTTAAAAATTTAAAAAAAAGAAATTTTTATTATAAAATAAGATTTATGTCATGCAAAAAATTTATTAATACTATTTCTTTATAAACAATTATTTATCTCTTTTTTATGATAGAATAATACTATAATATATTTGAAGGTGTACTATGGGATTATTTGACGATATGATGGACGGCGCAAGAATTGCTAGAGGTTTCTTCCGTTTTTTTGGATCAGCTTTTAGATTTATTAAGAGAAATACTCCTAAATTTTTAAATTTTGCTAAAAAATCTAGCTCTAGTATTTCTAAAAAAGTAGACAAGCTAAGTAAAAAATAATCTAACCGATTAATTTCATATGCATTAAAAAAAGTAGAAGAGTTTTCTTCTACTTTATTTTTTTACTATTTAAAGAATTGTCCTCTTGCCGCTTCTTTTACTTCTTTTGATGCGATGTATGGAATTCTTGTAGTTCTTCCTTCTCTTGCTGCTACAATTTTGTTAAATGGAAATACAAATATTTCTCTATTCCATTGGTACACTGCGTCGTTGTATGCTGATCTAGATGCGGTGATTTCTCTTTGTAGGTATGAATTTTGTTGCATTGCATCCATGATTGTCGCTTGTGATCTTAGATCTGGATAGCTTTCTAGTGCTACATTTAAGCTTCTTTCCGCTGCTCTTAGATCGCCGTCCAATTTTTGTCTATCTGCTGGTGAGAAATTACCTGAACGATACTTTGCTAAGTCTATAAATACTTCTTTATCTAAGTTTATAGATTTTTCTACTAAATCTCTTGCGTTATTTAATATGATTACTCTTTGTTCTAGATAGTTATCGATTTCTGATGCGTAGGCGTTGATCTTTTGTTCTAGTCCTGAAAAGTATGCTGATGCATCCTTTAACTTTTTATATACTATAAAGCATATTATTGCCCCGATTGCTATAAAGACTAATCCTCCTCCGGCTTCTCCTCCAAAGACCATTGTAAATAATCCTATTAGTGCAAATACTAGTCCTACTGCATACATGATTGTAGGAATCATATTTTCTGTGCCAGTAAGTGTCACCGGTATTTGTTTTGCGATTACGTTTATGTTTCTTCCTTCATCCATCGTCACTGGATTCATTTCATCTAGCTGATTTCCCATTTTTTCCTCCTATTTTTTTATTATTTTTTTGATTCTATCACTTAGTGCAATATCATTTCTATTGGTTATTGCACCGAATAACTTATCTTTGTAAACATAGTCGTAAGCCATGTTTTGCATATCGTTTTTGAAATTATTGTTGTACTTATATCTATTGTATACTTTTTCGTCGATATCTATTCCTGTTACTTCCATGGTTGAGGTTTTGTAGATTGGTATATATAGAGTCCAAGGTACTTCTACTGGATAGCTATATCCATTTCCTGCCGTTACATGTTTTATATCCACCCTTTGTTCCGTCCTATATGAATAGGCATCTACCTGTACCAAGTCAGTGTCTCCTGTCGTCTTTATTGGAGATGTCTTTAAGATAGTTTTAGTAGCTGAGAGCTCTGGACGAAGATTTAGTATATTCATTTTATTCGCTATCATCTCTGTGGTATATCTATTGTACTTGTACTTAAATGTGTCGCCGTAGATGTATTCTTGAGATTTCTGTTGCTGATAGATAGGAATTGATAGTAGTGGAGCAAATGTAAAGAACATATCTTGGAAATATTTTTTATTTAAATTCATAAAATTATTTCTACAGGATACAAAGTCAAAATGTGTATAATTTGATGCGTCGTTATCTATGTCCCAATTGTCAGTGTGGGTACAGTAGAGAGTATTTATCATATTTTCTTTGTAGAAATAGAGGTCATCTCCATATACTGTATTATTTAGAAAGTCCATCATACTTCTTTGACCTAAGTTTGTGAATAGTAGCCTGAATTCTGCTTCATTATCCCTATCGTAGGCAGCGAAGTTTATATCAAATTCTTCATTTGCCATAGATTGAAAACTTCCGCCCTTCATGACAGATTCTCTTTCAAGTTTTTTGAGTTTCTTCTTATCTGATTGAAATACTTTGTTCATGAAGTTCGACGTCATAGATTTAGACTTTGGTTCCCTAGAAAATTTTAAGTTCGGAGCCGCTTCATTTCCATAGACTAGAAGTATTTGGTTGAAGTAATTTGGTCCTTCTTTTTCAACGCTGGCATGTAGTGTTTCTGTCACAGTCCTTACGCGTCTATATCCATCCGAGTCAATATATGCTTCTTCGTAAGATATGGTCCTTGAACCTTCGTAGGTATATAGTATTGTTTCGTGTACCAGGTGCTTTATAAACACAAATGGATTGCCAATTATATCTCCAGATACCAAGTTTAGAGTTGAATAATCGTTGTTCATTGACTCTGAAAATCCATAGTTTTCTACCAATTGAGCAAATCTCTTTATGTCGAAATTGTCATCTATATTCAAAATTGGCACCAGGTTTTTAATGATATCTGTGGTCATTTCACTGGTAAATAGTGCATTTAAATTAGCCATGGTGTCGTAGGCTTCATTCTTTAATTTATTTAGATAGCCTTCATTGTCTTCAAGGATTTCATTTAAGTTTTTAATTTTTTTATTGAGCACTCCAAAATGGGCGTATGCCGCAGCTCCTGTCAATACAATTAGAAATACTAAGCCAATCGAAATACCGGAACTCAACGAACCGAAAAGACTAAATCCAAATATAATTTCAAAGGCTATCGCCACAAATTTTAAGATTTTTAAATTTCTTAGTTTCTTGCCTAAATCGCCTTTAATATTATTATATTCTTTGTACTTTTCAACTATTCTCTGGTTTTCTTCTATATCTATTCCAGATTCGTCGACTAGTCTATTGAAGTATTTCTTTGCATCTTCATCAAACTTTTCCTTTAGAAAATGATCATAATACTTTACAGGTTCCAAAAAATCTAGATTATTTTCCAATGCTTACCTCCTTATATAAAATTTTTACTATGTAAAATTTAGTTCTTATATTTATTATACAATGTAGGAAAAAGATTTCCAACTTAAATAAATCTTTTAATTTTATAAAAATTTCGGGATTTCTTTTTTATCTTAAATATCTAGCTTTTGTATTATTTATGTAATTTTTGCAATAAAAAAAGCCGCATCTAAGCGACTTATTATATTTATTTAATTGTTGTAAATGTTGGATCACTGGAATCATATACAATTACAGGAGTCCCAACTTTTACTTTTGCAAATAGATCTTTCATTATTTCCGGTGGAGTGTTGACACATCCGTGAGAACCTCTCGTGAGGTATATCTTGCCACCGTATTCTGTTCTCCATTTAGAGTCGTGGACCCCGCAGCCAGACCAATTAAATGGCATCCAATAATCCACATGGGACTGGTATGTTTCTCCTGTCAAGTATCTATCTTTTTCTCTAGACCATACTCTTCCTGTACCTGTTGGAGTTCCATTTTCTTTGCTTGGATTTCCTGTTACAACATCGGTTTCTATGGCAAGCTTGCCTTCTTCGTAGTACCACATATGTTGACGGCCTAGATCTATTTCTATATAATTTTTACCAAGGTCTGATCCGTCACGAGACATGGCTGTGAGTTTATATACAGGTTCTATATGTTTAGATTCCATAGCAGAAAGGGATTCAACGATTAAATCCTTAGTCTTGTTCACATCTGTTAACCAACCGTAGATTCCCCCCTTTACCACTGTAAGTCCTAGACCCGTTGCGTAGAATGTTCTGTCAGTCTTATAAGTGTCGTATTTTCTTGAGAGCATCCTTGCAAATTGAAGTGCCTTATCTTGGTTCGGCACTATTTCTTGACCGTTAAAATCATACATAGAAGCAAGTTCTGTGCCAGATAATTTTTCTTCTTTACTTCCGATTTCTACTACTATTTCATTTCCAGCAACCTTATTGTAGTTGTCACGAGCCTTTATAAGATCCTCGTTATTTTCGTAGATTTCTGGATCCATGTATAGTTTATTTTCTTCTATATTAAATTCTGTTTCTCCTGCAAGAATCTTTTTGTTTAAGAGTTTTTCAAACTCATCGATGGAAAAAGTCGTACCCATGTCTTCTTTTACAATCATAAACTTATCTCCAACGTAGTCGATACTTGCATCCACTGGAGGTTTCATATTTTTAACTTGTTTAAGCTCATGGATTTTTTCATTTAGGAGATGCTCATTGAAGTAAACGGTGTGTTTCGCCTCAATATTTTTTGGAACAAGCATAGAAATAAACCAGTAGAAAGGATTTTGAAATATATCATCACCCTCTAATTTATCGGAATAATCTATATCTTTTCCAAGGATTTTCTCCTTTTCTTCCCTGCCGACAATCTCTATTTTGTAACTGTTGCTGATTTCATTATAATTTTTCTCCAGCTCGTCAATCCTCATCAAACTGAAATCATGACCGTTTATTGTAGTGCTTGGTAGGAAATATTTTGAAAATAAAAATACTCCCCCTATATATAAAAGAAGTATTACTCCTAGTATTATTAAAAAAGATGTCTTTATAGCTTTCATTACTACCTCCATGTTTAAGTTTAGCAGAGGCGTCCCATTATTTCTATAAGATTTTAAAAATGTAAATAATTTTTAACCCTTTGTATTATAAATTTTTCAAATTAATTTACTTGTATCCAGAAGAATTTATATACCTAAATAAAAAGCAGGCTACTGCCTGCATATGTACTATAAATCTAAACTGACCCTTAGTGCCTTATCTATGTTTTCCATTATGTCATCTGGAAATGATCCGATTTTTTCTCTGAGTCTTTTTTTATCTATGGTTCTAATCTGTTCTAATAGTACCACAGAATTTTTAGGAAGTGCCAGTCCTTCTGCCATGACATTTAGATGGGTCGGGAGCCGTGCCTTGTTAAGTCTAGATGTTATCGCCGCTACGATTATCGTTGGCGAATATTTATTTCCTATATTATTTTGAAGTACTACTACCGGTCTAACTCCTCCCTGTTCTGATCCAATTACAGGGCTTAAATCTGCGTAGAATATGTCTCCTCGTTTTACTATCATATTTGCACCTTTAATACCTTATAAATTTTTAATTGCAAATGGTATATTTTCTACTATATCTCGTGCAATTACTGAGTTTTCTCCTAGTTTTTCCTTGGCTATACTGCCGGATAGTCCATGGATGTATGCGCCCATTGATGCCGCTTTAAAAGGTTCTATCTTCCTACCTATAAGAGATGTAATTATTCCTGAAAGCACATCTCCCGAACCCGCTGTGGCTAGCTCTGGACCGCCTGTATTATTTATATATACTCTATTTCCATCTGTTACTATGGTCTTATTTCCCTTTAGTAATAGAGTAGTTCTATATTTTTTTGCAAAATCTTTTGCTATTTCTAGTTTATCTTTCTCTATTTCTTCTATGGATAGTTTAGTAAGCCTTGAAAATTCTCCAAGATGTGGGGTGAGGACTTTGTTCTCTAAATTTACTTTTTCTAAATTTCTACTTAGAATATTTAGTCCGTCTGCATCTACTACCATTGGTGCTTCTTCTCTTATGACTTCTAGAAACAATTCTTCTTTATTTCCAAGACCTGGTCCAATACATATGGCATCCATTTCTTTTAAAAATTCTAGATCTTCTCTATATATCACTTCAAAACATCTGGATAGTACTAAGTTTTTAATTTCTCTATCTGTGTTGAAGTAAACTAGCCCAGATCCTGTTCTAAGGCTTGCCATAAGGGATAGCATAAGAGCTCCAGGCATATTATTCGATCCACATATGAATCCTACCCTACCATAGTCTCCTTTGTGACTGTCGACCTTTCTTTTTAATGCACCTTTAAATTCATGAGGTACTTCTATTTTTATACCACATTTTACTTCCTTTGCCACAGCTACTGCAAATTTCCTTTCGTGGGAGACTGAATATGTAAATCTTTTTTCCCCTATCTTTGCTATGTATGGTTCAAATTCCAGTTTTATGTCTTTAAAAGAAATTCCATCTATGCCCGTTCCATTGGCTTTTGATATGGCTTCTTTGGCAGCAAAGTATGCACTTAGGCTTTCATATAAGTTTGGTCTACTTTTTATGTATGCTATTTCATCGTCGTTAAATATACGATTTAAAAACTTTTCTTTATGTTTTTCGTAGAGTTTTATCACTCGCGAAATTTCTATTATATCTATTCCCAACATATTGCTACCCATCTTTATCATTTACTATCTTATTTTATTATAATAAATTTTAGTTAAAAAATAAAGGAGAAGCGACTAACTTCTCCCATGGCGAGGAAGAGTAGGAATCGAACCTACCAAAGAAAAACTTTCTTACAACGGTTTTGAAGACCGCGGAGCACACCAGACACTCATTCTCCCCCATAAAAAGTCCCGAACTAGCGGGACTATCTTATTATACTATAAATTTTCTATCTTGTTAAGATATTAAACCTGCATTAGTTAAAATTTCTGCTGCTTTATCTTTGTTTGCTTCAGAAATTAGAACTATAGGTCCTGTACATCCCATTGCTGATTCAGCGTAGATGCCTTCTTTCCAAAGTGCTTGTACTGCAGTGTCCATTTCAAGAATATCTATTCCAGGTATTTGAGCTGTTACAACTTCTTTTGGTGGAGCTGCTACTGCTGCTTCTGCCTTTTCTTCTTTTTTGTCCATTGACGCTAAGATTTGTTCAAGGCCAGCTTTTTTAGCATCTGCATATACTTTCTTGGAAACTTCTACTAATTTTCCTCTTACTGATTCTACTGCATATTGAATAGCATTTCTAATTACAGGTGTACCACTTGCTCTAGAGACAATGAATACTGGTGTATGGTATCCTTCACCTAGTCCAGGTCCATATCCAAATCCAGCTGTTTCGAAGAATCCGCCAGATGTGAATGATGCAAATGTCTTGATAAGAACATTTCCTGTAAGTGAATCCATAACTACAACATCACAAGTTCCTGCTACTAGGTCATTTCCTCTTAACACTGCGCCACCGTCAGCTCTCTTAGATTCTGCAAAGTTGATTTCAAAACCATTGTTTTTTAGTTCGTTTAGTTTCTTTTCAACTATTCTTGCAGCTTCTATATTAAGAATACCAACTGTTGGATGTTCAATTCCATTGGCTTTTGCAGCGATGATTCCATTAATAGTATTAAGAACCATTGCAATGTCTCTCTTCATGTGGGTTGTTCCTGTAGTTGTCGCAATGTAAACTTCTTTACCCATAGCTGGAGTTACTGTTCTACCTACTGTAGAAACTCCAATTGGGAATGGATAGTGCATTGCAACTGCAGCGTCTATTTTACCTTCGTTAAATAGATGCTCAAGGGCTTCTGCAACTTCTTCATCATTTGCTGCTTCTACACAGTTATAATCCTTGTAAGGTGTACCTACAACTGTGAATTCTACGTCTTTAAAGCTTTCCATAGCTTTATTTACGTTGTCAGCACCAAGTTCTGAATCTAGATTAGTTACAGCTATTCTAACAGTAGATGACTTAGATTTACCAGTTTCAATTTCTTCAGCAATGTCATTAATGAATTCTGCTAGTAATTTACTCATCTTACTCCCTTTCTAGAATATCTGAAGCTACTTTCTTCATTGCTTCTGCCAATAGCTTTCTAACCATTTCTTGATCTAGACCTGTTTCAGCTTCAGCGTCTTTTCCTGTATTTCTTTCAACAATTACAGAAACTCCGTCGAATAGATTTGTAAGTCTTCCTAAGAATAGTGATCCTTTACCTATTAGCATAGCTCTATTTAGATCTCCATCAGTTAAGTCGTGAATCATGTGTCCTACGTATGGTACTGCTGAAGGAATATGTCCTTGAGTTGGTGCCCATCCGTGTAGTCCGTGTTTTTCGATGAAGTTCTTAAGTTCTTTTTTAT
>NZ_AWXD01000026.1:0-210311 GCF_000478945.1 Peptoniphilus sp. BV3AC2
AATGCTCCTGCACACGCAGGGGTGATCCCAAACTTAGAAAAGACGGCACTATGTACAGCAATGTTCCTGCACACGCAGGGGTGATCCTATTTAACTCCGTTGCATTTTTAACCAAAACTTAATGCTCCTGCACACGCAGGGGTGATCCCAATACTTAGAAAAGACGGCACTATGTACAGCAATGTTCCTGCACACGCAGGGGTGATCCTGGCGGAAGACATGGCGGCTCTTAACCCAGGTAAATGTTCCTGCACACGCAGGGGTGATCCTTGGAGACAAATCTAAGTAAAGGAAGTGAGAAGAATGTTCCTGCACACGCAGGGGTGATCCCCATTAGTGCATGGTAGAGGAGGAAATATGAAAAATGTTCCTGCACACGCAGGGGTGATCCTTACATAAACTGTCTACTATTGCCATATTCAGAATGTTCCTGCACACGCAGGGGTGATCCTAGACATAATTTGTTGCGGATTCTATTATGAACAAGTTTCCTACATAGACAATGTAACCTTAATTTAATTAGACTATAATATATTAAAAAATATTTAATTATTAATAAATTAATATCTAATTTTAATAAATTAACATTCATATTTTTTTAAACTTTCATATTATATAAAATAGTTGTAATTTAAAACTCTTTTTATTTTTTGCTTATTTATAATAATGAATTAAATATACATATCTTAATAAAAACACGATTTGTTCTAAGGTATTTATAAGAAAAATAAGCCATAAATATGTTATAATTTACTTGAGGTGTAATTTTGAAAAAGAGAAGAGCAAAAACTAAATCTAAACCAAAAACTATAAGACCGGAAATTGTAGGAGCAGTTCTTATATTCATTGGACTTATGTCATTTGTGAGTATTTTTTCTGACAAAATGGGATTTATCGGCAATTTTTTATATAAATTAAATACAAATTTAGCGGGTAGAGCGAATTTAGTAGTTCCACTAATTTTTATGTTTCTAGGAACTAGTCTAAGTTTTAAATCGCTTAGAGAAAATTTTTTAAAACATTTTGTGTGTTCACTTATTTTATTTGTGTGTCTTATTATTCTTTTAGACACGGATAAAAGTGGAGACTACACTCTTATCGAAAGAATTCATTTTTCTAAAGAGTATGCAACAGTTGGTAAAGGTGGAGGAGTAATAGGTGCTTCTTTAGGGTTTTTCCTTTACAAGGCACTTGGTGTGGTTGGCACATCAATTGTTATAAGTATCCTTGCTATTGGAACCATACTATACTTAATTAGATTTGATCCTCATAAGGCTAAAGAATTTATCTTAGATTTTTCTAAAAATACAAAAGAAAGTTTTGTAAATTTAAAAGAAAAAATCGTTGAAATGAAAAACGAAAGAGCTTTAGCTAAGGAAGAAAAGGAAAAGAATAAAGATATTAAGGATAAGAAAATTTCTAAGAAGAAGTCAAAAATTGAAAAAGATAATGAAGACGAACCTTCTTTAGAAATTATAGAAAATGATTTTGAAGATGATTCAGATGATGAATTACTTATAAATGTATATGATCAAAATACAAATGAAGTTATTAATTCGGTTAATAAAGAAAACTGCATTAAAGAGAATGAATCTTGTGTAGAAGAATCAAAAGAAAAAGTAGAAACTAAATCTAGAAAGACTAAACTTCAAACCTATGATGAGATTATTGAAGATGAAAAAGAAGAAGAGGAGTTAAGTAAGGATATAGAAAAGTCCATGGAGGAAGAATATGTATATACTGCTCCTCCAATAGAACTTCTTGACAATATAGAAAATGAACGTGGTGACAATAGTGAGATTCTAAAAAATAAAAAAATAATAGAAGAAACTATGGAAAACTTCGGCATTGAATCAAAAATTGTAGCTATAAATAAAGGACCTGTTATAACTTCCTATGAACTTGAACCATCTCCTGGAGTTAGGCTTTCAAAGATTGTTTCTCTTTCTGACAACTTGGCATTATCACTTGCAAGTTCTGATATTAGAATAGAAGCACCAATTCCAGGCAAATCTGTAGTAGGTATCGAAGTTCCAAACAAAACTAAAGCGGCAGTAACTGTTAGAGAACTTATAGAGTCAGATGAATTTAAAGAATTGAACTCTCATCTTCCTTTAGCTTTAGGGAAGGACGTAATGGGCAAGAATATAATTAGTACCATTGACAAGATGCCTCACCTATTAATTGCGGGTGCGACAGGATCTGGTAAATCTGTATGCATAAATACGATTATAACGTCAATTATTTATAAGAGTTCGCCAGAGGATGTAAAGCTTGTACTAATCGACCCGAAAGTAGTTGAGCTTTCAATTTATAATGGTATTCCGCATCTACTTATACCAGTAGTTACAAATCCTAAGAAGGCTCAATATGCTCTTAATTGGGCTGTTCAAGAAATGGAAAAGAGATACCAAGCCTTTGCGGAAAATTCTGTAAGAGACATAAAAGGTTATAACAAGAAGATGAAGAGTCAGGGAGAAAAAGAATTCCCTAGAATAGTTGTAATTGTAGACGAACTTGCAGACCTTATGATGGTATCTGGACAAGAAGTTGAAGATTATATTGCAAGACTTGCTCAAATGGCAAGGGCGGCAGGTATATATCTTATAATTGCAACACAAAGACCATCTGTTGATGTAATAACAGGAACTATAAAAGCAAATATTCCTTCAAGAATTGCATTTGCGGTTTCATCATCGGTAGACTCAAGAACTATACTTGATATAGGTGGAGCTGAAAAACTTCTAGGAAAGGGAGATATGATGTTCTACCCAGGCTATTATTCTAAACCAAAGAGGATTCAGGGTGCATTTATTTCTGATGAAGAAGTGGAAAGAGTAATAGACTTCGTAAAAGGCAATAACGCTAGTCAAATGACTGAGAAGAAAGAAAACTTACTTGATGAAATAGAGAAGAAAACAGAAGAGATAAAAGACAAAGATCCGCTTTTTGAAGAGGCGGTAAGATATATTTTAACAGATGAACAGGCTTCTATATCATTCTTACAAAGAAAACTTAAGGTAGGATATTCTAGAGCGGCAAGAATTGTAGATCAAATGGAAGAAGCTGGAATAATCGGGCCGCATGAAGGCTCTAAACCTAGAACGATTATTATGTCACCTGAGGAAATAGAGAAATATCTGGGAGAAAGAAATGAATAAAGTATACTTTATCACCCTTGGATGTTCAAAGAATGACGTTGATACGGATCTTATGAACACCATTTTGGATGACAAGAAATCAGAAGCAACAAACAATGTTGACGATGCAGATGTAATCATAGTTAACACCTGCGGATTTATAGAGTCTGCAAAAGAAGAATCTATAGATATGACATTAGAAGTAGCTTCTTATAAAGAAAATAAAAAATTAAAAAGTCTTATCCTTGCCGGGTGTCTTGCAGAGAGGTACTCAAACGAACTTATGAAAGAGATACCAGAAATCGATGGGATAATCGGAACTGGACATTTAAATAAAATAAATGAAGTTATAGATCTTTCTTTAGAAGGCAAGAAGCCTGTTTTTATTGGAGATATAAATTCAGAATATTTAGAAGGAAATTTAAAATCAAAACAAGATATAAATATCACAGAATATGTAAAAATATCTGAAGGCTGTGATAATTTCTGTACCTATTGTATAATTCCTAAACTAAAAGGAAAGAATAGATCTAGAAAGCTAGAAAACATCGTAGACGAAGTCAAATACCTAGTTAAAAATGGAACTAGAGAAGTAATTTTAATAGCACAAAATACCACCGACTATGGAATTGATTTATATGGTGAATATAGTCTTGCAAAGCTTCTACATGAACTGGAAAAGATTGAAAATTTAAAATGGATAAGGGTAATGTACCTTTATCCAGACCATTTCACAAAAGAATTGGTAGATGAATTTAAAAACAATAAAAAGCTTGTAAAATATGCAGATATCCCTCTTCAACATGTTTCAGATAATGTTTTAAAGAGGATGAACAGAAGAACCAACAAAGAAGATATCAAAAATCTTATAAAAACCCTTAGATCAGAAATTGATGGAATGGTAATTAGAACCACATTTATAGTTGGTTTTCCAGGTGAAACTGATGAAGATTTCAAGGAGCTTTTGGAATTTATTAATTTTGCAAAATTAGATAGAGTTGGAGCATTCACATATTCAAAAGAAGAAGGAACTCCGGCAGCTAACTTAGAAGGACAGATTTCAGAAGACATAAAGCAAGATAGGTTTGAAAGACTTATGATGGAACAGATGGGAATTTCTGAAGAGCTTTTGAATTCAAAAGTTGGCAAAGTTTTAGAAGTTTTAATTGAGGAAAAAGCCGATGACAAAACTTATATTGGAAGATCAGAGTATGACGCTCCTGAAATTGACACAGAAGTCATATTTACATCGGATAGAGAGCTTGAGATAGGAAGTTTTGTCAAAGTATTTATAGAAGATAGCCAAGAATACGAATTATTGGGAGTTTATAATGAATATAGCAAATAAATTGACTTTTATGAGAATGATACTGGTACCGGTGTTTGTACTATTTATGTATCTTCCTGGAGATAATTACAGAATGATAGCTACAATTATATTTGTAGCTGCATCTTTCACAGATTTTTTAGACGGATATTTAGCAAGAAAGAATGGACTTGTAACTACTTTTGGCAAGTTTGCAGATCCATTAGCAGATAAAATCTTGGTGGCAAGTGCCATAATACTTCTTTCAGAACTTGGACTCATCCCAGGATGGACTGTAATAGTAATAATTGCTAGAGAATTTGCAATTACAGGATTTAGAGTAATAGCTGCATCTGAAAATATAACAATTGCAGCAGGTCCTCTTGGAAAGATAAAGACAGCAACTCAAATGGTTGGAATCATTCTTATTCTCTTAAACTACACTCCATTAGTTAAAATCGGAATAATACTTTATTATATTTCAGTATTCTTTACGATTCTATCAGGAGTAGATTATATTGTAAGGAATAAAGGGGTACTCGATCTTGAAAACATCTAATATAGTAGAGATTATTTCCGTTGGAGATGAAGTCTTAAGAGGATTTACTGTTAACACAAATGGTGCATATTTAGCGAAATATTTATTTGATAGAGGATATATAATAAAGTACCAAACAAATATAGGCGATAATGAATTTGATGTAACAGAAGCGATAAAAGTAGCATCTAAAAGAGCAAGCCATATATTTTTAATAGGAGGTCTTGGGCCTACAGAAGATGATTTAACCAAGGAAATACTTGCAAAATACTTGGGAAGAAATTTAACCGAACATAGAGAGAGTCTATTAAACTTGGAAAAATATTATAAAGGCAGAAATAGAAAACTTACTAAATCTTCTAAAAAACAGATAATGGTGCTAGAAAATTCTACTGTTTTAAATAATTTAGTCGGCATAGCGCCAGGTGAAATATTAGAAGAAAATGGTACAAAATACTATTTACTACCTGGGCCACCTAGAGAATTTCATTTCTTAGTGGATGAATATTTCGATAAATATTTGGAAAGGGAAGTTTTTTATTCAGAAAAAATAAATGTACACGCCTTAGGAGAATCACCTATAGAGGTAAGACTTAGAAATCTTGGAATAGATGGAGATATAACAGTTAATACCTATGCGAAAGGCGCATTCACAGAGATTGATGCAATCTCATATTCAAAAGATAAAACAAAGTTTGAAACTTGCATGAATCTTATAAAAAATGAATTTAAGGGATTTACATTTGAAGAAAACTCATTAGAAGAAGCCATAGTTAAAAGGCTTATAGATAAGGGTTTAAAGATTTCTTTTATGGAAAGTATAACTGGAGGTAGACTCGCTTCAAGCATTACATCTGTACCTGGTAGTTCAAATGTCTTAAAAGAATCTTATGTAACATATTCTAACGAGGCAAAGATAAAACTTGGCGTCGATAAAAATATAATAGAAAAATACTCTGTAGTTAGTAAGGAAACTGCAAGAAGTATGGTCGAAGCACTAGAAAAGATTACGGGAGCAGACATTGTAGTCTCCGTAACTGGAGAAGCAGGTCCTATACCGAGTGTAAAAGATGTAGGAACGGTTTATTCCTCTATTAAATACAGAGATGAGATAGAAGATTTGTCGTTTAATTTCAGTGGATCAAGAGAAAATATTCAAAGCAGTTCCACCACAAGCATATTATCACGTATACTTTTAATAATTGGAGGTTAATATGGATTTAAATTTAGAAAACAAAGAAAAACAAAAAGCCTTAGAGACAGCTGTAACTAAGATTGAAAAGCAATTTGGTAAGGGAGCAGTAATGCTTCTTGGTGAAAACTCAAAGCTAGATATAGAATCTATTCCAACAGGATCTCTAAGCCTGGATGTAGCACTTGGAATTGGTGGGATACCAAAGGGAAGAATAATAGAAATATATGGACCAGAAAGTTCTGGTAAGACAACCCTTGCACTTCACATAGTAGCTGAAGCTCAAAAAATGGGTGGAATAGCAGCTTTTATTGACGCTGAACATGCACTAGATCCACAATATGCTAGAGCTCTTGGGGTTGATGAAAAGAACCTTATTATTTCACAACCAGATTCAGGAGAACAAGCTTTAGAAATTGCAGAACACTTGATTAGATCAAACGCAGTTTCAGTAATCATTATAGACTCAGTAGCAGCATTAACACCTAAGGCAGAAATCGATGGTGAAATGGGAGATGCGATGGTCGGAAGACATGCAAGACTTATGTCTCAGGCACTTAGAAAATTCACAGGTGCTATTCATAAATCTCAAACATCTGTAATCTTTATTAACCAACTTCGTGAAAAAATCGGTGTAGTATTTGGAAATCCAGAAACTACTACAGGTGGACGTGCGCTTAGATTCTATTCTTCTGTAAGGCTTGATATTAGAAAGATTGAGACCTTAAAACAAGGGGACGACATGATAGGTAACAGAGTAAGAGTAAAAGTTGCTAAAAATAAAGTCGCTCCTCCATTTAAACAAGTTGAATTCGATATCATGTACGGAAAAGGAATTTCCAGATCTGGAATATTAATTGACATGGGGGTTGACTATGGATTTGTTGAAAAATCAGGTTCATGGTATAGCTATGGTGAAGAAAAATTAGGTCAAGGAAGAGAAAACGCAAAAGCCTTCCTAGAACAAAATAAAAATATTGCAGATGAAATAGAAGCTAAAATTAGAGAAACATTAAAACCAAAAGAAGAAGCTGAAGTGGATTCAAAAGAAGTAAAAGAAGAAGATATAGATCAAGGATTCTTAGAATAATGAAAATTCTTTACTTTACTGACACCCACTATAGAGGTACCAATCCTCAAAACAGATTGGATAACTTTTTAGAAACACAAGTAAAGAAGACGGAAGAAGTTATGGAGATCGCAAGAATGGAGGATGTGGATTATATCTTTCATGGAGGCGATCTCTTTGACCGTCCGGACATAGCTATATCTGTTGTATCAACTTTTGCTAAGATTTTTAAAGAGGCACCAGCTCCAATATATATTGTTAGTGGAAACCATGACATATATGGTCACAATCCTGATACGCTAAATAGGACTGTTATGGGACTTCTTTGCGATTTAAAAGTTTTAAATTTAGTAAATGGAAAAGATATCTATTTAAAAAAAGATGTAGTAGTTAAACTTACCGGGACTCCATATAAGTATGGAATGGATCTTAAAGAAAATATGAAGAGATACTTGGTAAAAGAAGAAGAGAAAGATTACGACTATAGAATTCATATGACCCATGGATTTATAATCGATAAATCATTTGTAAACACTGTAGATTATACAACAGTTGAAGATTTATACACAACGGATGCAGACATTACTCTTTGTGGACATTACCATCTAGGCTTCAAAACAGTTTGTCATGAGGAAGATGGACATAAGAAATACTTTATAAATCCAGGAGCCATGGTAAGACTTTCAAATTCTATGCTTGAAATAAAGAGAAAACCAAAAGTTGTAATAATAGAACTGACAGATGAAATAAAACTAAAAGAAATCTATTTAAAATCTGCACTGGACGGAGAGTTAGTCTTAGATAGAAGCGTAATGGAAAACTTTAAGTCCAAGAGGAGTAGAGATTTAGCTTTTAGTGATATGGTAAGTTCAAATTTAAATTTAAATAAATTAAATATATTCGACATGATTTCCGAAATAGCAAAAGAAAATAATCTTCCGGAAAAAGTCAGAGAAGAAGCAATAAAAAGAATAGGGGAGGCTGAGTTAGAAAGCAAATGAAATATATAAAAAAAGTTCACTTGATAAATTTCCAATCTCATGCCGACTCTATTTTAGATTTCGGAGAAGGTTTAAATGTAATTCTTGGTAGAAGTGATAGCGGAAAGACAGCGGTAATAAGAGCTATTAAATGGGCTTTATACAATGAACCAAGGGGAGATTATTTTGTTAGAATCGGAGAAAAGGATACATCTGTTGAAATAACATTTTCTGACGACACTGTACTTAAAAGAGCTAGAAACGGTAATAAAAATGTATATGAATTTAAAAATCTACTGGGAGAAGTTACAAGGTATGAAGGGTTTGGTGGAGAAGTACCACAAGAAATAATTGATCAAACAGAAATATTTAAAGACTCAATAGGTCAAAACAGTCAAATTCTCTATATACAAGATCAACTTGAAGGACCGTTTTTATTATCACTAAGTCCTGGTCAAAAAGCAGCGGAGATTGGTAAATTAATAGGAGTAGATATCTTAGATATAGCCATTACAAATACTAGAAGAGATACATTAAAATTAAATGGAATTTTAAGAGAAAAGAAAGAAGAGAAAGAAAAACTAGAGAAAGAACTTGAGGGATTTTCATTCTTAGAAGAAGATGAAAATAAGTTAAATAGACTAATAGAAATTCAAAAAGCTCTCTTTGAAAAAGAAGATAAACTTAATAAACTTTCTTTCCTTTATGATGGTCTTTCTAAGATTAAAAAATCTATAGAAGAGCAAAAAGCTATTATAGAAAAGTTTAAAGAATTAGAGAATGTAAAAATTATATTTGAAAAACTAGAACATATAGGGCTTAAATTAAATTTACTTAAAAACGCACACTCAAAGCTTGTTAAAAGTAAAGATGATTTAGAAAAGAATAAGAAAGTTATAGATAATTTAGTAAATTTAGATAAGAGTATAGAAAAATACAAAGAATTAGAAGAAAAATTTAGAAAATTACAAACATTCTATAGATATTACAAAGAAATCAAAATTTTTGATGAAAGAATTAGTAATGGAAACATATACATTAAAAACTTCAAAGACGTTGAAAGAGCAAAAGAAACATACACAAAACTTGATTCTTTAAATAGAAAACTAAGTATTCTTGAAGAAATAGGTATTAATTTAAAAAATTTAAATAATGAAATTTTAAGAATTAACTCCGAATTAAAATCCATAGATAAGGAAGAAGAAAATATACTTTTAAAGTATGAAGAAATATATAAAAAACTTGATTACTGCCCATTCTGCTATTCTAAAATTGGAAATGAAAGCAGACAGAATATACTTGACCACTTAAGAGGTGAAATATGAATTACGAAGAAGAACTAAAAAAATTAAAAGAAAAATTAAATACTGCAAGCACTATGAAGGTAAAAGCTGAAGCAGCTCTAGAAAGTATAGAAAATAACAGAAAAGAATATCTTGAACAAGTAAAAAACTTGGGAGTAGATCCAAAGAATTTAGAAAGTGAAATAAATTCACTTAAAATAGAGATAAATTCGCTACTAGAAGAAGCTAACAGCCTACTTCCTAAGGATATTTAAAATGGATCTAAATACAAGAATAAGAGAGTACTCAAATTATGTTCTACTTCAAAAGGCAAAGAAAGAGTCGCTAGAAGATAGGATTTCTGAACTAAATAAAGATTTAAAATCTCAAGAAGAATACTTAGACCTCGTAAATAAAACACAAATCTTGTTAAAAAATACTTCTGAATATGCGAGAAAACAGGCGATATCACAGATAGAAATAGTGGTGACAAGATTTCTACAATATGTATTTGAAACAGATATGGAATTTAAAATCGAATTACAAGAAAAATCTGGGGTTCCTTCCTGCGAATTTTATGTAGTAAATAGATATGATGATTTAGAAATAAAGACAAAACCAGAGGATTCTAGAGGTGGAGGAGTAGTAGATATAGTTTCTATGGCTCTTAGGATATCGTTTATCACCCAGATGAAAAGAAGATCATCAGGTCCACTAATATTGGATGAACCAGGAAAACATGTAAGTAATGACTATATTTTTAACCTAGGGGAATTCTTAAGAGAGCTCTCAAGGAGCCTAGATATGCAAATCATAATGGTGACACATAATGAATATTTAAAAGAAATTTCTGATAGTTCTCAAACTGTAAGCATAAGAAATGGAATTTCAAAAATTTCTGATAGTATAGAGGAATCTAACAATTAATAATTAAGTTTTAACTTATAAAAATCCTGATATTTTCCAAAAGTTACGGGTATAAATAAAAAAGAAATGAAATACCAATTAATACTTTAATCCACTTTTAAGGTATTGACATACAAGTCGATATAGGATACTATAAAGGTATAGTTTGAAACAAGTTTTTTATTTCTTTGAATGGAAAACCTTTCCTATAATTTTATTTGGAGGTGAGTAGTCTGAGTATCTTTAAAAGAAGGAAGCCTAATAAAAAGAATTTTAAAAATGAAGAGCATCCGAAAGAAGAAAACAATAAAGACGAAAGAACGAAACTGACCGACATTAAAGACAAAAATGCAGATGTTAAACAAGCGTCTAACAAGAAGGAAATGACAAAAAATGAGCATCAAAATTCTCAAAATACTAATAAAGGGAAAAATAACAGTATCAAAAATGTAGAAAAAGAAAGAAAAGATAATAAAAATAACAAAACTTTTGAAAAATCTACTGAAAAAGGTATAAATGCTCATAAAGATGAAGGGGGTAAATCAATGTTATTTAAAACAACAGAACAACATGAAGCTTTACGTAAAGCTGTAAGAGAATTTGCAGAAGCAGAAGTTAAGCCAATAGCATTTTCACTTGATCAAAACAACGAATTCCCAGATGAAATCGTTAAAATGATGGGTGAACACGGATGGATGGGTCTACCATATGAAAAGAAATATGGCGGAGCTGGATTGGATGCTATTTCTTATGCAATAGCTGTAGAAGAACTTTCAAGAGTTGACGGTGGTGTAGGAGTTATACTAAGTGCTCATACTTCACTAGGTTCTTATCCAATCGAAGCATTTGGTACAGAAGAACAAAAACAAAAATATTTAGTACCACTTGCAAAAGGTGAAAAAATAGGTGCTTTCGGTCTTACTGAACCAGAAGCAGGATCTGATGCTGGTGGAACTGAAACAGTAGCAGAATTGGATGGAGATTATTACATTCTTAATGGTAATAAAATATTCATCACAAACGCTCCAAAAGCTGACTATTATGTAGTGTTTGCAGTAACTACTCCTGGAATTGGTACTCACGGAATATCTGCATTTATTGTTGAAAAAGGATGGGAAGGATTCACATTTGGAGATCATTACGATAAATTAGGTATTAGATCATCATCAACTGCAGAACTTCAATTCAACAATGTAAAGGTTCCAAAAGAAAACTTACTTGGACAAGAAGGACAAGGATTTAGAATCGCAATGCAAACTCTTGACGGTGGACGTATAGGAATCGCTGCTCAAGCACTAGGTATTGCACAAGGAGCTTATGAAGCTGCTCTTAAATACGCAAAAGAAAGAATTCAATTTGGTAGACCAATTGCTCAACAACAAGCTATTTCATTTAAACTTGCTGATATGGCAACTAAACTACGTTGCGCAAGATTCTTGATTTACTCTGCAGCAGAAATGAAGACTAACCATGAAAACTATGGTATGGAATCTGCAATGGCTAAGATGTATGCATCTGATATCGCTCTAGAAGTAGTAAATGATGCACTTCAAATCCATGGTGGAAACGGATACCTAAAGGGCATGGACGTTGAAAGAATGTACAGAGATGCTAAGATCACTACAATCTATGAAGGAACTAACGAAATTCAAAGAGTTGTTATAGCTTCTCATATAATAGGGAAAATGCCTAAACGTGGCGGTGGATCTAAAGCTGTAGCTCCAGGCAAAAAACAAGGACCTATAACTGGAGAAAGAAAAAGAGAAATAATTAAAGCTGACACAGCAAAAGAAGCTGTTGATATATTAGTAAAAAATCTTAAGAAAGACGGATACGACTTCTCAGTTGGTATAGATATAAACACTCCTATTGGAGATGCTGAAAGAGTAGTTTCAGTTGGTAAAGGTGTTGGAAATGAAAAAGGATTAGAACTAGCTCGTAAAGTTGCAAAAGCAGCAGGAGCAGCTCTAGGATCTTCAAGACCAGTAGCTGAAAACATGAAACTATTACCACTTGAAAGATATGTTGGTATGTCAGGACAAAAATTCAGAGGAAACCTATATATTGCACTAGGTGTATCTGGAGCAAGCCAACACTTAAAGGGTATTAAAGATGCATCTACAATAGTTGCAATTAATAAAAATGCAGGAGCTCCAATATTTAAAAATGCTGACTATGGTATAGTTGGAGATATGTTCGAAATCATGCCACTTCTTGCAGAAGCACTAGGAACTGGAGAAAAGAAACCAGCTCCACCTATGAAGAAAGTTAGAAGATCAAAACCTAGAAAACTTGCACCAACAGCAGGCGTATATGTTTGCCCAGGATGTGGATATGAATATGATCCTGATCTAGGCGATCCAGAAGGTGAAATTGATCCAGGTACAGTATTTGACAGACTACCAGATGATTGGGTATGCCCAGATTGTCAAACTGAAAAATCTGAATTTATAGAAGCTGATTTCCCAGCTGATAGAAAGTAATTAGGAGGTTTTTTACTATGTCAATGTACAAAATTAGAGAAGTTGCTGAAGACCTATACTATGTAGGCGGTAACGATAAAAGAATAGAATTATTTGAAAATATGTTCCCAATACCAGACGGAGTATCATACAACTCTTATCTTCTATTAGATGAAAAGACTGTATTAGTAGACTCTGTAGATTGGTCAATAGCTAGAGATTATCTAGAAAGAGTAAGAGAAGTTCTTAATGGAAGACCACTAGATTACCTTCTAATTCACCACATGGAACCAGACCACTGTGGAGCTATAGAAGAAGTACTTCTAAGATATCCAAAATGTAAGATTATATCAAGCGAACAAGCTTTTGATATAATGAGACAAATTGGATACAAGATTCCAGATGAAAATATAGAAATAGTTAAAGAAGGCGATACTAGAAGTTTCGGTAAACATACACTAGCATTCATCGAAGCTCCTATGGTTCACTGGCCAGAAGTTATAATGTCATTTGACACTTATAATGGAGTTCTATTCACAGCAGACGGATTTGGATCATTCAAGGCTCTTGATGGAAAACTATTCAATGACGAAGTTGATTGGGATAGAGATTGGCTAGATGAAGGACGTAGATACCTAACTAATATCGTAGGTAAGTACGGACCATTCATCCAAGATGTTCTTAAAAAAGCTGGACCACTTCTACCACAAGTTAAATATATCTGTTCACTTCACGGACTTGTTTGGAGAAACAATTTCGGATATATTATAGACAAATATGACAAATGGTCTAAATATGAACCAGAAGATTACGGTGTACTAATTGTTTACGGTTCAATGTATGGAAATACAGAAAGAGCTGCACAAGAATTAGCAAACGACTTAGTACAAAAAGGAATGACAAAAGTAGAAGTATTTGACGTTTCAAAAACTCACGTATCATACCTAATTGCTAAAGCTTTCCAATATTCACACATCGTTTTAGCTTCTGTAACTTATAACCTTGGAATTTATCCTCCAATGAAGAATTTCATTGCTGACATGGCTGCTCTAAATCTACAAAACAGAACAGTTGGTATCATTGAAAACGGTACTTGGGCATGTACAGTAGGAGATAAAATTGAAGATTATCTAAACGAAAACATGAAGCTTATAGATGTTCTAGGTGAAAGAGTTACAATCAATACTTCATTAAATATCGCAAACAAGAACGATATGGAAGCGCTAGCTGACTCACTAATAGAATCAATTAAGAACACTCAAGAACTTAAAGCTAAGCTTGCTGAATAAAATAAAATTTGAGAGACCCTTAATGGGTCTCTTTTTACATATGGTGATATAATTTTTAAAACACTAGAGACAAAGTAAATTTTAAAGATGTATAATAGACTTATATTCAAAACATAGGAGGAGAGATGAGTAAGAAGAATTTAAAAAATGGAAAAAATAAAATGCCTAAGTTCGATAAGGAAAAGGCTGAAAAAGAATTTAGAATTGGAGCTTATTCTGTAATATTACTCCTAGCAATTTATTTTATTTTAAAATATTTTGGAAATTAGGCGCAATTAAGAATGATAAAAATAATTAAATAAAATTTAAATTACTAAACGTATAATAAGCTTATAATATTATACGTTTTATTTTGTGCAATATATTTTAAATTCCTCGTTTAGTTATAGGAAAAATATTTGTGTTTGATCTTACCAATAGCTAGGTGAAATACATATCTACCCAAAAAATTTTTTTCATAGTATAATAAAATGTAGGAAAAAAGGAGAGGACATGAAAAAGAATAATAATATTTTTATAATAATAATGGCTTTGGCGGCATTATTCTCATTTTATTTTGTAAAGAAGAGAATAGAGATTGAAAAAGCTTACAAAAATTTTGATATAGTAGCTGATTATAATGAATTTAAAACTCTTGGTTATTTATATGGAGATAGTGATGAGTTTTTACAAAAAATTGTAGATGCAGGAGCAAATGTCATCGCTCTTAGCGAAAGCACTATCAATTCTTTAGAGGAAGATCCAGAGATAAATATAAAAACTAAAATTGACAATGGATATTTATATGTTTCTGGAGATAAAGATATAATTGAATTTGTAAAAGAGGGACTAAAATCTTTAAAAGATAATAGAAGTGTTGAATATACAAAAGATGGCAGTTTAAAAATAGAAACATTACCTAAGGATTTGGTTAAATTTAGAGATAAAGGAATTGATATTTTTGGTTATCCAGCTGGCAGTAGAGGAGAACCTCATTCATATATTGAATATATTGGTCTAGGATTCTATAAAACATATTTAGAAAATATTCCTGCTAACGCAAAAATTTTACTACGTCCTATGGTAAATAATTTTTACCAAGATCAAAAGTTTGTAATCGATAGATACTTTAAAGCTTACGATGAACTCTATAAAAATAAATCAGTAGAAGAAAGAGTAAATTATTTAACTTTTGCTGGTGGAGAAGCCTTCATGGAAACAGAAGATGGCATAGTTGGCAAATTTGTAGATGAACTAAACAAAAGAAATCTTGGGATAGCAGTTATAGAATCATCTACTCAAAGAGGCAGTTTAAAATTACTTGGTCAAGAACCAATTGTCAATAGAGAAGATGTAAGAAAACTTAGAATGTTTACTACTTGGGATTATATACAAAGAGAATTTGACTATGGAATTCCAGGACATCAAAATGGTGAAGAAATTTCAAATGTCTACTTTAGAGCAATTAGTGAGAGAAACATTGCTTCTATAATGCTTAAACCATTCGTAAAAGATGATAGAGCTATAACAGATGTAGCTGCTTATGAAAATGTAGTAAAGATGACAGTTGATAGAATGGAAAAGATTGGTTTTAGTCACGGGACGGCAGTACCTATGAATGAATGGTCACCTAGATCATTTATGAAACTTCCTGCTGCTTTTGGAGTAAGTGCAGCTGCGGTTATTTTCCTTGGAATATTATTTAACATAAGTTTTATATTAAAAATAATATTATTTATACTTGGAATAATGCCGGCAATTCTATTCTTTGGACTTGGTAAGATGACAGGTTTTGGTGCAAGTCTTTACAATTTAGGAGCAATAATAATTCTTCCTACACTTGCAACATGTTATGTGCTTAAAAATTATAATAACTATAGAAATAGAAAAAATATAGATACCAATAAAATTTCTGATGCACAAATATTTATAAAGGGAATGATAATTCTTTTAGTTTCTGTCATTATAACTATGGTAGGTGCTCTTTATGAAGTTTCATTCTTAGCTTCAACTAGAGATATGCTAGAACTTATAATATTTAGAGGAGTTAAGATCAGTCAAATAATGCCAATTCTTCTATCACTAGTAGTATTTTTATACTATATTGGTGTCTCAAGAGATAAGGTAGAAGAAAGACTAGACATTCATGAAGTTGGTAAATTCTTAAATATGAATGTTAAGTTTTGGCATGCGATGATGGGAGTTGTAGCACTAGGAGTTCTTGCTCTACTTCTTCTAAGAGGCGGAAATACAAATGTAAAGGTTCCAGGAGCTGAATTAAGATTTAGAAACTTCCTTGAAAATACTCTTCCAGTAAGACCTAGAACAAAAGCGATATTCTTAGGATATCCAGCTGTAGTTTTATTGATCTACTTGGCATATAAAAAACGTGGAAGATTTTTGGAAATATTCTTGACTATTCTTATTGCAATCGGTCAAGCTGACATTGTAAATACTTTTTCACATATTAGAACACCAATTTTGGTTTCATTCCAAAGAATCGCAATCGAATATATAGTCTGCATTCCTGTAGCTATTTTATTCGTATTAATATACAAATTCGCATTGAAAGGATACGATAGATTTGCCAATTAAAGTGCTTTTATCGGGCTATTATGGCTATAACAACATAGGTGATGAAGCTATCTTAAAAGGGCTTATAGATTCATTACAGACTTACAATTTAAAATTAAAAGTGCTATCAAAAAACCCAGAATGGACCACTAAGAAGTATTCTGTAGATTCTGCCAATAGGTCAAATATATTTCAACTTTTAAAAGAAATTAAAAATTGCGATGTACTACTAAGTGGCGGAGGAAGTCTCTTGCAAGATGTGACTTCTTCAAAATCAATTATTTACTATCTAATGATTCTTTTCATGGCGATTATAATGGGTAAGAAAACAATTATCTATAGCCAGGGAATAGGCCCAATTAAAGGTAGATTTAATCGTAGGCTTACTAAGTTTATTCTAAACAGAGTTGACTATATAAATGTAAGAGATAACAATAGCTATGATTATCTTAGAAAGATTGGCATAAATAAAGATATTATTGTAACTACAGATACTGTTTTTGGAATAAACAAACCTTCTTTAAAAGAGGGGCTAGGAATAGTAGAGAATTATTCTAAAAGAGATTCTAAAAAACTTGGTGTTACTATTATAAATTGGAAAGACTGTGGTGAAAGAACGATTGAAGAAAGTGTTAAACTTCTAAAAATAATTCTTGAGGAACAGCCAGATGTAGATGTGTTTTTAATTCCGTTTTACTACCATGTGGATCTTGATATTTTAACTAAGATTTATGATAGACTAAAAGATGATTATAAAAATATTTATTTAGTTGATAAATATCTACATGTAGATGGATATCTTTCACTGGTTGGTAATATGGATATATACCTCTCTATGAGGTTACACGGTTTAATATTTGCAACCCTTATGGGTGCTTATCCAATTGGAATTTCATACGACCCAAAGATAGATGGGTTTATGAAAGAATTAGGTAGAAATCAATCATACTACGTTGAAGATTTTGAAGGAGAAAAAGTGGCTAATGAAATTTTATTTTCTTTAGACAGTATAGATAATCTTAATAAAAAACTTCAACAAGACGTGGAACATTTAAGAAAAATAGCTAAAGAATCTGCTGAAAATTTATATGAATTTATTAGGTGATAGAATGGAATATGTAGACATTTTTGGAGTCAAAATATTTAATATAGATTTCCAAGAAGCCATAAATATAGCGAATAGATTTTTAAAAGAAGACAAGAATCATTCAATAATAACTCCAAATACTGAAATAGTAATGGCAGCAAAGGATGATGAAGAACTAAGAGATATTATAAATGGAGCAGATCTTGTAATTCCAGATGGAATTGGTCTTATCTATGGATCTAAGATGAGAGGACATCCTCTTAAAGAAAGGGTAACCGGATATGATGTCTCTATGGAACTTTTAAAGATTTTAAATAAAAGTGGCGGTTCTCTGTACATGTTGGGTGGAAAGCCAGGTGTTACAGATAAGGCTGAAGAAAAAATCAAAAAAGATTATGAAAATATAAATATTGTAGGACATCATCACGGATATTTCAAAGGGATACACCGTAGTATGAAAGGCGATCCAGAAGAATTAGAAATTATTGAGGAGATTAATTCTCTTAAGCCTGATATAATATTTCTAGGACTTGGATTTCCTAAGCAAGAGATGTTTATAAATGAATATAAAGATAAATTAAATTCCAAGATTATAATTGGAAACGGTGGAGTTATGGATATTTTGGCGGGGAACATGAAAAGAGCCCCGGAAATATTCATAAAGCTACATCTGGAATGGTTCTATAGATTACTAAAAGAGCCATCTAGAATTAAGAGGCAGGTTGCAATTCCAAAATTTATTTTTGAAATTTTAAAAAATAGAGATTCTGTAAAAGTAGAGGAGGATATATGAATTTAGAAGAACGTTCAATAAATGCAGTTCGAATGTTATCAGTAGATGCAATAGAAAAGGCAAACTCAGGTCATCCAGGTTTACCATTAGGAGCGGCAGCTTTTACTTATGAGTTATGGGCAAACCATTTGTCAATAAATCCAGATGATCAAAAATGGATAAATAGAGATAGATTTGTGCTTTCAGCAGGCCATGGAAGCGCAATGTTATATTCATTACTCCATCTCTTTGGATTTGGACTTACTATTGATGATTTAAAGGCATTTAGACAAGTAGATTCACTTACTCCTGGTCATCCAGAATATAAGCATACCAATGGGGTGGAATGTACCACTGGTCCACTAGGACAAGGTATAGCTATGGCAGTTGGTATGGCGATGGCAGAAGAACATCTAGCAGCAATGTATAATAAAGATGATTTAAAATTAATCGACCATTATACCTATGCTGTTTGTGGCGATGGCGATCTCATGGAAGGGGTAGCACTAGAAGCTATTTCTTTAGCTGGTACATTAAATCTAAATAAATTAATCGTTCTTTATGATTCAAATAAAATAACCATTGAAGGCTCTACTGACTTAGCATTTAGAGAAGATGTAGTTAAAAAATTTGAAGCTTGTGGCTGGTGCACTAGAGAAGTTTCCGATGGAAATAATCTAATGGAAATAAATGAAGCCATCAACTCAGCTAAAAAAGATCCTCATCCAACACTTATTAAGATAAACACAAAGATTGGTTATGGTTCTCCAGTAGCAAATTCTAGCAAGGCACATGGTTCTCCTCTTGGAGCAGACAATCTAAAAGCAACTAAAGAATACTTTGGATACAGCGAAGAACCATTCCATGTAGATGAAGATGTATATGAAAATATAAAAAGCCATATTGAAAATAAAAAGATTATCTATGAAGGTTGGAAGAGAGTAGAACAGTTATATAAGGAAAAATATCCAGAAGACTATAAAAATCTAATGGATGTTTATGAAAATAAGAAGAAGGAAGCCTTTTTAAATGAAGAAGAATTCTATTCTTTTGATAAAGACTTGGCAACTCGTGCAAATTCTGGAGAAATTATAAATAGAATTGCAAATAAAGTTAACTATCTATTTGGAGGATCAGCTGACCTTGCTCCATCTAATAACACTCACATGAATAATTCAAGCAATTTTAGTGCAGAAGACAGACTTGGAAACAATATTAATTTTGGAATTAGAGAACACGCAATGGGAGCTATAACTAACGGAATTTTACTTCACGGAGGACTCAGATCCTACTGTGGAACATTCTTAGTATTTTCAGATTATATGAAACCGGCTCTTAGACTTGCGTCACTTCAAATGCTTCCAAATATATTTGTATTGACCCACGATTCTATAGGTGTGGGAGAAGATGGACCTACACATCAACCAGTAGACCAAATTCCGATGCTAAGATCAATCCCTAATATGATTGTATTTCGTCCAGCAGACGGATTTGAAACTGCAGTAGCTTGGAAAGTTGCGATGAATTCAACATCAACTCCTGTATGTTTAATACTTACAAGACAAAAGCTAAAGAGATTAAATTCAAGTATAAATGCTTGTAAAGGTGCATATGTAATTAAAAAAGAAGAAGGCGAACTAGAAAAGGTAGTTATAGCATCTGGTTCTGAAGTTTCAATAGCACTAGAAGCAGCAGAAGGCTTAAAAGGTGTAAGAGTGGTATCAATGCCATCAATGGAACTATTTGAAGCACAACCTTCTGAGTATAGAGAAGAAGTTCTACCTTCAAACATTGAAAAGAGAATTTCTGTAGAAGCAGCGTCAACATTTGGATGGGCAAAGTATGTAGGGCTCAAAGGAGTTTCTATAGGAATGGAAAGTTTTGGAATGAGCGGTCCAGGACCAGAAGTGTTTGAATACTTTAGAATAACTTCATCTAGAATTAGAGAAGAATTAGAAAAATTATAATTATAAATTTCTTAGTAGATTTATAAAACTAATTAAATAAAATTTTTAAAAAACCTCCTGTAATTTATGTATTTGAAAAACACATAAAATATATTTCGGAGGTTTTTTTATTGTGTCTTAACTAAACTATAAATTGATTTTGAAATATAAAATTATAATAAAATTTATATTTAAATACCAGACATTTTATAGAAATAATAAAATTTTTCCTTGATAAAAATTTATAAATGTACTACTATTGAAATGGATATTTCTCAAGTGGGAGGGGAGCGCCTTTCACTTCAATACTCGCGAGGGAACTTGTATAACAAGGTGAGAGTGGACTACTTAGTCCTTACCGTTAATAGGAGAAAAAATTGAGAGAAAAACATTTATTGAGGATGGTCACATTGGCCATGATGGTTGCTATTGGAGTAGTTATATCTCCAATACTTAGGATAGAAGGATTCTGTCCAACAGCACATTTTGTTAACATTGTTTGTTCAGTGTTTTTAGGACCTTGGTATTCACTTTTAAATGCATGTATAATTGCATTTTTAAGGATGACACTTATGTCAATACCACCACTTGCTATAACTGGACAAGTATTCGGAGCAGTACTTAGCGGAATTTTTTACAAAGCATCTAAAGGTTCAATATTTTATGGTTGCTTAGGAGAAATTATAGGTACCGGTATTATCGGAGCAATAGTTTCATATCCAGTTATGTCACTACTATGGGGCAAGACTGGACTTACATGGATGTTCTATGTGCCATCATTTTTAATTGCAACCACTATGGGCTCAACAGTAGCATTTATTTTTCTTCAAGTTTTAAAAAGAAATGGATCACTATATACTATCCAAAGAAAACTTGGAGTGATGGATTATGAAAAATCTAAAAGAACTATTTGAGATAAGAAAAAATTTAAAAAAAGACAAAAAACTTGTACATTCAATAGTAAGTAAGATCGGTGTATTTGAAATTTGTAACTTCACTTTGGCGACAGGTGCTAGAATAATATGCGCTGACGCAATAGAAGAAGTAGAAGAAGTAACAAAAAATGCTGATTCGCTTACTATTTCGCTTGCAAATATAAATAAGACTAGGTTTGAATCTCAAAAATCTGCTCTTGAATCTGCAAAACAAAACAATAAACCCGTCTCATTAGACATAGTTGGAGTTGGAATTTCAGATTTTAGAAGAAATATTTTAAATGAATTATTTAAAATAAAGATTCCAGAAGTTATAAAGGGCAATTTTACAGAGATAGAGAGTCTATACAAAGGATATAAAACCATCGGCATAGATGAATTAGAAAATGATTCAAATGATATTTTTTATAAAAAAAGTGTTGTAAAAGAACTTTCTAAAAAATTAAATTCAGTAGTATTAGCAACTGGAGAAGTAGACATAATCTCAAACGGAGAAGATGTAGTAACTATTTCTAATGGCAGTGATTTTATGCCTCAGATTGTAGCTACAGGATGTATTTTAAATTCAATAATTGGAGCGTATCTAACAGAACTAGATCCTCTAAATGCCGCTATAATTTCGGTTTTACTATTCGACATATCAGGAGAAATATCTAAAGGCTCATCACCTATCGAGAGATTTATTAATATGCAAAGCGTGTTTTATAATTTGGATTATGAAACGGTTAAAGATAAAATGAGGCTTGAGTATGAGAAAATTTAAAGATGCACTTTACTTAGTTACAGATTCTACAAATTTAGATGAAGAAGAATATCTAAATAGAGTTTATAAAGCTTGCAAATCTGGAGTAGATATAGTTCAGATTAGAGAAAAAGATAAGACTGCAAGAGAAATTATGAGACTCGGTGAAGCTGTAAAAGAGATTACAGATAAATTTAATATTCCACTAATTATAGATGACAGGGTGGATATTGCTTATGCCTTAGGTGTTGGCGTTCATTTGGGAAACTCAGATATTCCTGTCACAATCGCTAGAAGGATTTTAGGAAAAGATGCAATTATAGGTTCATCTGCAAAATCTGTAGAAGTTGCAAAAGAGTGTGAAAAAGATGGGGCAAACTATCTTGGGGTCGGTGCTATAAGACCAACGAAGACAAAAGTTATAACTAAATTAACCTCCATAGATACATTGGATGATATTTCTAAAAATGTAGATATAGATGTATTTGCAATCGGAGGACTAAATAAAGACAATATTGAAATTTTAAATGGTCTTGATATATCTGGAGTTTGCGTAGTTCGAGCTATAATGCAAAGAAGTGACGCTGATATTGCAGTACAAGAATTAAAACAAAAAATAAAATGTATAAGATCCCAGTGTTAACTGGGATTTTTAGTAGGTGAAATTATGAAAATAATGATTGTTGAAGATGATATAGATATTAACAACCTTTTAAAAGAGTTGCTAAGTGAAGAAGGCTATGAAATAACTCAATGTTTCACGGCAAGAGAAGCTTTGCTAATGGAGATTTCTGAATTTGATTTAATACTACTAGATCTTATGATGCCATTTATGTCAGGGGAAGATTTTATAAAAGAAGTTAGAGAAAGAAAAATGTCAATCCCTATCATCGTACTTTCAGCGAAGATAGATAAGGAAACGAGAATAGGAGTGCTTAAAGATGGAGCAGATGATTTCATAACGAAGCCATTTGATTTTGACGATGTCCTTGCAAGAGTAGAGGCAAATATCAGGAGATATAGAGACTTTACAAAAGAAATAAAAAAACTTGAAGTAAAAGATCTAAAATATAATTACGAAGAAGAATGCTTCTATCTATACAATGAACCTCTGAAGCTTACAATGGTTGAAAGTAAGATTCTCAAACTTTTTCTAGAAAATCCTAAGAGGATATTTACAAAGAAAAATATTTACGAAGCGGTATGGGAAGACTATTTTGCTGCAGATGAAGATATTATAAATGCTCATATTTCAAATATCAGAAGAAAGATTAAGAACAAAACTAAAGAAGAATATATAGAAACACTTTGGGGAATAGGTTATAGATTAAATAAAGATTTAATTCTTTAGAAATTCTTTAGAAAGTATTTAGAGATATTTAAGGAAGACCAAATATAATAATAATCAAGGAGGAAGAAATGAAAGAATTATTAAAAACCATTAATTTAACCAAAGATTATAAAAAGTTCAAACTAAAAGATATAAATATCTCTATTAATGCTGGTGATATTTACGGTTTAGTTGGACCAAATGGCGCTGGTAAAACCACACTTTTAAAATTAATCGCAAACCATGAAAATCCTAGTTCGGGCTACATTGAAACCTTTGGTAGAGAAGGAGATGTGTCTAGAAAGATTGGTCTCGATGAAATGGGATTTATGATCGACATGAACTCAATGTACTCATACTTAAGTGGATATGACAATTTAGTCTATATTGCTAAACTAAGAGGTCTAAATATCAAAGACAAATATGTGGAAGAGCTGTTTAAATTCTTCAAAATAGATTCATTTAAGAAGAGAAAATTTAAATCCTATTCTACAGGGATGAAACAGAGAGTTCAACTTGTGGCTGCACTTTTAAATAGACCTAAGATACTTGTGCTCGATGAGCCTGTAAATGGACTTGATCCTGATGGAATCTTAGAACTTAGAAACTATTTAAAGAAATATGCAAAAGAAAATGAAGCTGCTATTATAATAAGTTCACATATCCTATCAGAACTTGACATGATTGCAACCAGGTATGGATTTATAAAGAACGGAGAAATTTTAGAAGAAATTTCTGCAGAAGATCTAAAGCAAAAAGGTGAAAACTATACTGTTCTCGAATTTTATCCAGAAGATTTAGAAGAAGGAATAGCTACCCTTGAAGAAAATAATGTACTAAAAGATTACAAAGTATTTGAAAATAACATAGTAAATATATATGAAGATGTAAATTTAAAAGAAATTCAAAAGATACTAGCATCTAAAGAAATTTATTTAAAGAGTAGTACAAAGAAGGAAGAAAGCCTTGAAGAATACTATGTAGATCTAATGGGAGGACAAAATGAGTAGATATTTAAAAGCTGAATTTTTTAGAATTAGAAAATCAAAAAGTGCACTTATAAGTTTATTTTTGATACCGGCATTTATATTAATAAACTTTGTAATTGGATATAGAGGCGGAAATGTAGAATGGACAACCACTAAACCCATAAATAGTGATTTTATAATGATAATTGGTGAGGCACTTCAAGCATTGATTCCATTCATACTAATAATTCCTATATATGCTAGCATAAACAAAGAGATAAATGAGCATGGTATGGAGAAGGCATTGGAATCAGGAATAAGACCTGTAAGTATATATTTATCTAAATTCATAAGTATAGTAATAATAGGAATTATTTATTCAATTGCGATGGCGATAGTTATATCAATTATTCCAATGACCATGGGATATAGTTTTAATGATTGTTTAAATATTTTAGAAAATATTTTAAAAGTAATTTCTATAGAATTTATTCCTATACTTTCATTGATATCGCTATATTTATTACTAATATTTGTATTTAAAAATGAAGTAATATCTCTTATTACCTACATTATTTTACTTGGACCTATAGATGAGATATTACTATTTATGGAAAAAATAACTAGAATCAAAAATTTACATTTGATTTCAAACTACATTCCAAATAAACTTATGGATAAACTTCCACTAGTATTTGATTTTAAAGAAACTACGAGTCTTTTTGGTAGAGAAATGGCTGCAATACCATCAGTATATATTATCTGTACAGTTTATATTTTGGTGTTATTAGGAATCGGAATTACATTATTTTCTAAGAGAAAAGTTGAGGGAATATGATCTATTTAATCACAGTCTTACTTTTGATTTCTCTCCATTTAAATTATAAATTAATAGGAGAAAGAAAAAGATTTAAAAAAGATTTTAATATAAGGACTATGATCAACTCCACAAGTAAGATGAAGAGTGATTATGGAGTAGAACTAAATGAAGTGGCGAGTAGACTTGAAGAACTGCTTTTGAAAAATAAAGATCAAAGGGTTCAGTTAAGAAACCTAGATGATTTTCACAAAGAAAATTTAGCAGATATGAGTCATGATCTTAGAACTCCGCTCACATCTATACTTGGATATATAAAACTTCTTGAAAAAGAAAATTTAAATGAGAAAGAAATATCATATTTGGATATAATAAAGAATAAATCACTTTATCTAAAAAATATGATAGATATGTTCTATGAAGCTTCCCTCGCAGAGATGGGAAGCCATTTAAATATTGAATTAAATGATGTTATATCCATTACCAACGAATGTGTACTAGAATATTATGACGATTTTACAAAAAAATTCGATTCTACAGAAGTTGATTTAAATAATAAGTTGGAATTAGAGATAGATGAAAATATTTTTAGACAAGTAGTATCCAATATTCTATCCAATATGTTAAAATATTCTTTGGGTAAAAATAAGATTATTTACAGAGATGGAAAACTCTATTTTAAAAATCTTACAGATTTAGAAGATGGAAACTATGATAGACTTTTTGAAAAATCATATGTTTTGGATCCTTCTAGGCAAAATTCAACAGGACTTGGACTTTATATAGTAAAGACAAGGCTTGACAGCATGAATATCAGCTCAAAAATATATGTACAGGAGAAAATATTTACTATTGAAATCGATTTTAAGAAACTTCTATGATTTAAGTTATAAACCTTATGGATTTAAATTTTATACAACATTTCACTTTGTAATGCTATTTGTAATTATATTAGCAGGAGTACTTTTTTATAAGCCTTATTTAAGGAATAAAAAGTTTAAGGTAATTTTACATGTGGTCCCTATAACACTAGAACTTATTAGGTTAGCCTTAGTTTATAATACTGAGTATTACATGGTATCCTATCTTCCTTTTCATCTTTGTATATGGGGAACGTACTTTTTAGTGTTGGATTTGGTATTTGTAGATAGTAAGTTTATAAAAAGCTGCCTATTCTATCTATTTATGACAGGAGCGATACTTGCATTGATATTCCCAGATTGGGGACTATTAAATAAATATTCCTATGTATCGATGATTTCTTGGATAATTCATGCAATACTCGTATTTATTCCTATATATATGATTTTGAACGGAGAATATAAACCTAAATTTTTAGATATTAAGTACCCTTTAATATTTATAATTGTAATATTACCGGTAATCAAATATTTAAATTCAAGATTTGACGCTAACTTTTTCTATATAAATGAACCAAGTCACGGAAGTCCTTTGGAAATAATTTACAAATATGCGCCTAACTATATTATGACTCTTATGTTAATAACGGCGGTTGTAATGGCTCTAGTTTATTTGGTTTATAAATTAATTAATTTAGTTTTAACACGCGGGAAATAAATTTTCCTGCTTTTTTTGTGTAAATTTCTTGATTTTTGTTTATTTATTCGATTTTAATGGTATAATTATAAAGAAATCATAGTAAAATTGTGGGAATTAAGGAGGAACTATGAATAAAGAATTATTAAAAGTTGAAAATCTTTCAGCAGGAACTGAAGATAAACAAATATTAAAAAACATTAACATTTCAATTAATCCTGGAGAAGTCCATGTGTTAATGGGACCTAACGGTTCTGGAAAGACTACTCTTTCAAATACTATTATGGGAAATCCAAGATATATTATAGAAAACGGAAAAATCTTCTTTGAAGGAGAAGATATAACTGAACTTTCAACAGATAAAAGAGCAAGGGCTGGAATCTTTATGAGTTTCCAAATACCTATGGAAGTAAATGGAATTTCAACTGAAAATTTCATAAGAACGGCTCTTCAACAAAAGACAGATGAAAATATTTCATTTATAAAATTTAGAAAGAAACTTCATGAAGAAATGGATAAACTTAGCATGGATAAATCCTATGGAGATAGATATCTAAACGTAGGATTTTCTGGTGGAGAAAAGAAGAAGAATGAAATTCTTCAACTTCTAATGCTAAATCCTAAGCTTGCAATACTAGATGAAACAGATTCAGGACTTGACGTAGACGCAACAAGAATAGTGGCTGAAGGAATAAACAGATATAGAAACAAAGACAATGCGGTTATTATTATTACTCACCATAGAGAACTAATAAGATCAATTGCTCCTGACAAAGTGCATGTAATTGTAGATGGAGAGATGGCTCTTGAAGGTGGAGAAGAAATCGTAGATAGAATAGAATCAGAAGGTTTTGGCTGGATTAGAAATAAGGTGAAAAATGACTGATAAAATGGAAAGAAAGAAGACCCAAATCGATGATATGGATAGGGGGATTTATGATATTAAAAATAAATTCGAATATAGATCCAAAACTGAAACTGGGCTATCTGAAGAAATAGTAAGACAAATTTCATACGAAAAAAATGAACCTGACTGGATGCTTGAAATAAGATTAGAAGCTCTTAAAATTTTCTATGAAAAGGAAAATCCTGTATGGGGTCCAGATCTTTCGGAAGTAGATATGGACAAGGTAACTACCTACATTCGTCCAAATGCAGATATGACTGATGATTGGAAGAATGTTCCAGACGATATTCGTGACACTTTTGATAAACTTGGTATACCTGAAGCTGAAAAAGACGCACTTCTATCTGGTGTTGGAGCTCAATATGACTCAGAAGTTGTATACCACAATATTCAAAAGTACCTACTTGATCAAGGAGTTATATACACAGACTTTGATTCAGCGGTTAAAGAGTATCCAAATATTGTTAGAAAATATTTTGGTAAATGTATAAATCCAACTCTTCACAAGTATGCTGCACTTCATTACGCAGTATGGAGTGGTGGATCATTCGTTTACGTTCCAAAGGGAGTAAAGGTTGATGTACCTCTACAATCATATTTCAGACTCAATGCTCCTGGAGCAGGACAATTTGAACACACTTTAATAATCATTGAAGACGATGCGTATTGCCACTTCATTGAAGGATGTTCTGCACCTAAGTACAATGTGCTAAATATACACGCAGGTGCGGTTGAACTATTCGTTGGAGAAAACTCAACCCTTAGATATTCAACTATTGAAAACTGGTCTAGAAATATGTACAACTTAAATACTAAGAGAGCACATGTTGAAAAGAATGGACTTATTCAATGGATAAGTGGATCTTTCGGTTCAAAAGTTTCTATGCTATACCCATGCTCAGTTCTACTAGGAGAACATGCATCATCTGAATATACTGGTATCTCATTTGCAGGTACTGATCAAAATATAGATACAGGAGCACAAGTAATTCATGCGGCTCCATATACAACTAGTACAGTTGATTCAAAATCAATTTCTAAGAGTGGAGGAATCGGGGTATACAGAGGTCTTGTAAAGATTACAGAAAATGCACACCATTCAAAATCTTCAGTAAGTTGTGAATCCTTAATGCTAGATCCTGAAAGTAGATCAGACACAATTCCGGTAATAGACATCAGAAATAAAGATGTTGACTTCGGTCACGAAGCTAAAATAGGTAGAATTTCTGACGAAGTAATCTTCTACTTGATGAGTAGAGGTATTCCTGAAGGAGAAGCAAGAGCAATGGTTGTTCGTGGTTTTGCTGATCCAGTCGCAAAGGAATTACCTATGGAATATGCGGTTGAAATGAACAATCTTATAAATCTCGAACTTGAAGGCGCTATAGGTTAAGGGGGAAATATGTCAACAATACAAGCAAATGAATTAAAATTTAAGACTTTTGATTATTTAAAAGTAAATGAGACTACAGTAAAAATTCCGGCTATATTCACCCAAGACTTCAGCTTACCATCAGATAAATTCGTAGAAATAAATGAATTTAAAGATGATGAATATGGAGTATCCAAAGAAGCTCTTGAAATAAATGAAGAGTTTGGAAATTACTATAGATATTTAAATTCAAAAGATAATAATAAAGAAATAGTAAGACTAGAAACAGATGACCTACACACAGAACTTTTCGATACAATTGATATAGTTACAGAAAAAGGTGAAAGTCAATCAATAATTATAGACTATGCATCAAAAGGTCATAAAGATAAATTTAGAAATTCAATAATAAGAATTCTAGGTCATGAAAATTCAAAGACAAATGTATTTATAATACAAAGAGAAGGAGAAGAATCAACGGTTTTGGAATCTATCCTTGTTCATGCAGAAGAAGGTGCAAATATATTTGTAAATCAATACGAAGTAGGTTCTTCTAAACTTATATCAAATTATAAGGCAAATCTAATTGGAGAAGCTTCCCACGCAGAAGTAAATTCAATTTATTTTGGATATAATGACCATGAAATTGATTTAATTTACAATATTATTCACAAAGGAAAACAAAGCACTTCAAATATCATTATTAATGGAGCCTTAAAAGATAACGCTAGAAAAGTGTTTAAATCAAATCTAGACTTCTTAGAAGGAAGTACAGGAAGCGTCGGTAATGAAGAAGAATTCTGTATGCTATTAGATAGTACTGTAAAAAGTATATCTGTTCCACTTCTTCTATGCCATGAAGATGATGTTCTTGGAAACCACGCAGCTTCTGCGGGTAGAATAGATGAAAATATTCTATTTTATATAATGAGCCGTGGATTTTCTATGGCAGAAGCAGAAAAGTTAATAATAGAATCCAAGTTTGCAAGTGCAATAGATGAACTTGAAGATGAAAAACTAAAAGAAGAAATATGGAATAGAGTACTTGTGTATTCAGGAAAGGATTTACATGAATAGAGAAGAAGTTTTAAAAATAAGGGAAGATTTCCCTTATTTAACCATGGATAAAAACATCATATATTTAGACAATGGAGCTACAACTCAGAAACCTATTCAAGTTATAGATGCATTAGAAAATTATTATAAATTTGAAAATGGAAATCCACATAGAGGCGCCCATTACTTGGCGATGGTATCAACAGAAGCGTATGAAGGTGCAAGAGAATATATTGCTAAATTCTTAGGAGCTGAAAGTGATGAAGTAGTATTCGTTAGGAATGCTACAGAAGGACTTAATCTGCTAGCTTATAGTTATGGAATGGAAGAGATAAAAGAAGGAGACGAAATTCTAATCTCAATAATGGAACACCATTCAAACCATGTAACTTGGCAAGAAGTGGCTAAGAGAAAGAATGCAAAACTTAATCATCTCTATTTAGATGATGATATGCAAATACCTTGGGAAGAATTTACTAGCAAGATTAATGAAAATACTAAGATATTTTCTATAACAGCGGCATCAAACGTCGTAGGAACTATGCCAGATCTTCCACGAATGATTTCATATATTAGAGAAAACTATAAAGATGTCAAGATATTCGTAGATGCAGCTCAATACCTACCACATCAAAAGATAAATGTAAAAGATCTTGACTGTGATGCTCTAGTATTTTCAGGACATAAAATGGTAAGCCCGATGGGTATTGGAGTTTTATATGGGAAGAGAGATTTTTTAAATTCTCTTAAACCTTTTATGTACGGTGGAGATATGATCGAATACGTGTATGAAGATAAGAGTACCTACTTAATGAGTCCTCAAAGATTTGAAGCAGGAACTCAAAATGTAGGTGGTGCAGTATCTCTTAGGTACGCAATAGAATATTTAGAAAATATTGGATTTGACAAAATCTTTGAACACGAAAAAAATCTAACCAACTACTGCTATGAAAAACTTAAAAAATTAAACTATATAGATGTTTATACAACTTCAAACGAACATAGAAGTCCTGTAATTTCATTTAATTTTAAAGATGCACATCCCCATGATGTCGCATCAATAGTTGATACTAAGGGAGTTGCGATAAGATCTGGACACCACTGCGCCCAACCTCTTCACAGAAAGCTAGGATGTAACTTTTCTTGTAGAGCATCCTTTGCTTTTTACAATACCTTTGAAGAAGTTGACAAGTTTGTAGAATCTTTGGAATATGTAAAAGAGGTGATGGGAATTGAATCTTAATGATATATATACAGAATTAATTCTAGAACAATCTAGAAATAAAAAGAATAGAAGAGAAATAGAAAATCCTACTTACAAAGAATTAGGACACAATCCAAGTTGTGGAGATGAAATCACTCTCTATGTACTAATGGATGGTGACAAGATAAAGGATGTATCTTATACAGGGGTGGGATGTGCAATTTCACAAGCCTCAACTTCAATAATGGTAGATACTATTAAAGGTTTAGAAAAAGAAGAAACTATAAAACTTGCTAATGATTTTATAGAAATGATAAAAGGAAAAGAGCTTACGGAAGATGAAAAAGATGAACTTGGAGATGCAATAGCATTTGAAAGTATCAAAAACTTACCAGCAAGAGTAAAATGTGCTGTTCTTCCATGGTATACAATTAAAAATATTTTAGAAGAAGGCAAATCACAAGGCTCTTTTACAGTTCACTAGGTGTAGATATGAAACTATCAACAAAGGGAAGATACGGACTTATGGCAATGTATAGACTTATGGAAAGCTATGGAGATGGACCTCAATCCATAAGTAATATTGCTATGAAAGAAAACTTATCTGAATCATACTTGGAACAACTTTTCTCACTTTTAAGAAAAGCAAAACTTATTAAATCTACTAGAGGTGTAAATGGTGGATACAGTTTAGCAAAAGATCCTAAAGAAATAAAAATTGGTGAGATTATAGAAGCTTTGGAGGGTAATATGGAACTTTCCTGTTGCCAAAAAGATGTGGTTTGTCCAAAATCAGAAGAATGTCCAACTAGAGACATATTAGATGTAGTTCAATTTAAAATTGAAAATGTGCTTGATTCAATGACCCTTGAGGATATGAGAAAATGATATATTTTGATCATCAAGCGACAACAAAAATGAATAAAGATGTACTAGATGCAATGATGGATTCGTATAAATATTATGGGAATCCATCATCCATTTATTCCCTAGGACAGAAATCAAAAGGGATAATAGAAGAGAAGAGACTTAGCATTGCTAATATGCTAAATGTAAATCCTAAGGAAATATTTTTTACTTCTGGAGGAACAGAATCAGATAACTGGGCTTTAATTGGAACACTTAAAAAAGGTGATCATCTTATAACCTCTATGATAGAGCATCATGCGATTTTACACACAGCAAACTATCTAGAAGGTATAGGAGTAGAAGTAACATATTTAAAACCAGAAAGAGATGGAAGCATAAAGCTAGATAGTATCAAATCAGCCATAAAAGAAAATACAAAACTAATATCTCTTATGACTGCGAACAATGAAATCGGTATTATAAACGATATAAAGTCCATTGGTAAGCTAGCAAGAGATAACGGGATATTATTTCATACTGATGCTGTTGCTGCAATGTTTAAAACTCCAATAGATTTTAAAGACTGTGATTTAGCATCAATAACTGCACATAAATTCAATGGACCAAAGGGTATAGGCATACTTTATGTAAAAGAAGGAACAAAAATAAATAATATTCTATTTGGTGGAGCACAAGAAAGGGGTAAACGCCCTGGTACCGAAAGTGTTGCTCTAATAGTTGGTCTTGAAAAAGCCATGAAAATTCACTATAATAGAGAACATAATAATTATGTCAAAGAACTAAGGGATTACTTAATAAAAAATTTGAATGAAATGGGCATAAAAATTAATGGCTCGCTTAAAAATAGACTGGATTGTAATGTAAATTTCATTTCAAAAAATAGCTCAGAGATTACACTTCTAAGATTAGATATGGAAGGAATAATGGCAAGTGCAGGTTCTGCTTGTACCGCTGGAGCAATGAGCCCTTCCCATGTTTTGACAGCTATTGGGCTTAGTGAAGAAGAAGCAAACTCTTCAATAAGAATTAGTCTAGACATAGAAAATACAAAGGAAGAAATAGATACATTAATTCGAGCACTGAGGTGAGCTATGAATAAAATCGAAATAGCAAAATCTTTAATAACACCTAAATTCTTATCAAATACTGTACTCGTTCTTTTAGCTACTTTAATATTTTTACTTATCTATTATCTAATAAATATAGGAAATAAATATATTGAGAGAAACAAAAGAATAAACATAGACATACTTTTACTTATCAAAACATTGGTTGGATTTATATGTTTATTTATAGTACTTATGATTTTTAATAAATATAAAATCTTAAAAGATACATTTTTCTCTATTTTTATCGCGATGATTCTTGCATTTATAATAAATCCATTGGTGACAAAGTTAGAAGGAAAAGGAATCAAAAGAGGATATGGAGTAATTATTGTATACTTCGCATTTTTATTAATTCTTACAGTACTTATAGCTACAGTAATACCAAAGACTGTACAGGAACTTACAAAACTTGTAGCACAAGCTCCTGCCACTCTTGATATACTTTCTATAAAGGCAGAAGAGATTTCAAAATCACTTGCGAAAATATTTGAAGGCAAGATGTTCACAGGATTTAATCCTAGTGATATGAATTTGGTAGAAACATTTGGAGATAAATTTTTAGAAATACTTAAGAAATCTCAAGATCTTATGATTTCAAACTTAAAAAATATTGCTACGGGTATATCAACAGTACTATATTCATTTGTAAAACTTTTTATAGTTTTGGTTTTTTCATACTACTTCGTGGTTGATAAAGATAAGATCAAATCAAAAGTAGTTGAATTGATTCCAGAAAAATATAAAAGGGATGTACTTTTCGTATCTGTCAGAGTAAATGAAGCTCTTCTCGGGTTTGTTAAGGGTAGACTTTTAATGGCGGTATTCGTTGGTATACTTACTATGATCGCACTACTTATAATAGGTGTAGATTTCGCCGTTATAATTGGTCTTATCACATGTGTAGCTGATATAATTCCATATATAGGTCCATTCTTAGGGTTCGTACCTGCAATACTTTTTGCACTTATAGAGTCTCCTATGAAAGCAGTATGGGCGGGAATTATATTCTTAGCTATTCAATGGGCAGAAAATAATATTCTAGCTCCTAAGCTTTTGGGCGATAGAGTTGGACTAAACCCACTTGTAATTTTATTATCGATAATTATAGGTGGTGGAATGTTTGGAGTACTTGGAATGATTTTAGGTGTTCCAGTCGTTTCTATAATGATGATTTTAATAGAGTTCTTTAAGTTGAAATATAACGAAAAGAAAGCTCAAATTAATATATAATAGCCTCCCTAAGGGGAGGTTTTAATAAGTAAGAGGTGTATATGAAAAATTTAGGACTTCACGAAATAAGAAAAGAATTTTTAGAATTTTTTAAATCAAAAGATCATTTAATTTTAAAAAGTTTTCCACTTATTCCAAAACAAGACAAATCTTTATTGTTAATTGGTGCTGGTATGGCCCCAATGAAAAAATATTTTACAGGCGAACTTACTCCGCCTAGCAAGAGAGTATCAACATGTCAAAAATGCATTAGAACTGGAGATATCGAAAATGTCGGACTTACTGACAGACATGCAACTTTTTTTGAAATGCTAGGTAACTTCTCATTCGGTGATTACTTTAAGCATGAAGCTATCTCTTGGGCTTGGGAATTTTTAACTGAACATTTAGAGCTTCCTAAAGATAAATTATGGGTTACTGTATTTTATGAAGATGAAGAAGCTTATAAAATTTGGAGAGATGAAATCCATATACCAGAAGAGAGAATTGTAAAGATGGGCAAAGAAGACAATTTCTGGGAACTTGAGGTTGGTCCATCTGGTCCTTGTTCTGAAATCTATGTAGATAGAGGCGAAGAATATGGATGCGGAGATCCAGATTGTAAACCAGGATGTGAATGCGATAGGTTTATCGAAGTTTGGAATCTTGTATTTACACAATTTGATAAAGATGAAGCTGGAGCTTATCATCCACTTGCACATCCAAACATAGATACAGGTATGGGTCTTGAAAGAATTGCAACAGTACTTCAAAATACAAATAATATTTTTGAAATAGATGCAATTAAAAACATTATAGAAAAGATAGAAGAACTTTCTAATTATAAGTACAAAACAGATAATAAGAAAGATATATCTGTAAGAGTTATTACAGACCATGCAAGAGCAATGACTTTCATGATTTCTGATACAGTTAGACCTTCTAATGAAGGAAGGGGATACGTTCTTAGAAGACTTATAAGACGTGCTGCAAGACATGGTAGACTTCTTGGCATAAAGAGAGCATTCCTATCAGAAATTGCTGATTTAATCATAGACTCATGGTCAGTTGAATATGATGATCTAAAAGAAAATAGAGAAAAGATAAAAGAAGTTATAAGAATTGAAGAAGAAAAATTCCTAGAAACTATTGATCAAGGAATGAATATATTGAATTCTTATCTAGAAGAACTTGATAAAGAGAATATAAAAGTTCTTCCAGGAGATAAAGCTTTTAAACTCTATGACACATACGGATTTCCTATAGACTTAACTATAGAAATACTTGAAGATTCTGGATACGAAGTAGATAGAAAAGGCTTCGATGAAAATATGGAAGAACAAAGAAGACGCGCTAGAGAATCTCGCGATCATGACCAAATTGGCTGGACTTCAAAGGAATCTGAACATTATTATGAAGACTTAAATACTGAATTCACTGGTTATAGTGATGATGAAAGTGACTCTAAAATAGTTAGAATTGTTCTTAATGGAGAAGTAGTTGATAGTGCCTGTGAAGGGCAAAGAGCAATATTTGTACTTGATAAGACACCTTTCTATGGAGAAGGTGGAGGACAAGTAGGAGATATTGGAACTGTAACTTCAGATAATTTTGAAATAGATATTATAGATACTAAGAAAACTTCTAAGGGAATAGTTCTAATGATTGGTGATGTTACAGCTGGAATAGCAAAAGTTGGTTCAGATGTTCACACTGAAATAGATGTAAAAAGAAGAAACAATATTAGAAGAAATCACTCCGTAACACATTTACTTCACAAGGCTCTAAAAGAAGTTTTAGGAAATCATGTAAATCAAGCAGGATCACTTGTAAGAGACGACTACATGAGATTTGACTTCACTCATTTTGAAGCAATATCACAAGAAGATTTAAAAAAGATTGAAGAAATTGTAAATAAAGAAATATTTAGAGCTCTACCTGTTGAAACAATAATTACAAATCCAAAAGAAGCTGCAGAACTTGGAGCTGTTGGTCTTTTTGAAGAAAAATATGGAGATATTGTTAGGGTAGTTAAGATGGGTGACTTCTCAATAGAGCTTTGCGGAGGAACTCACGTAAAGAATACTTCTGAAATAGGAATGTTCAAAATTTTACAAGAAGGTGGAATTAGTTCTGGAGTTAGACGTGTTGAATGTATCACAGGACCTGCAGTTTATAAGTATTTAAATGAAAATCTAGAACAAATAGATAGAATTTCAAAACTTGTAAAAGCAAACAAGAGTGAAATTGAACACAAAATAGAAACTACTCAAAACGAACTTAAAGAAGCTCAAAAAGAAATAGAAATTATTAAGAAGGACAAGGCAAAATCAGAAATTGATAATGTTCTTGATACTAAGTTTGAAATTGATGGTGGATTTGGCTTAGTTTATAAGTTTGAAAATATGGATGTTTCAACACTTAGAGATTTAGCTGACACTGTAAAGGATAAACTTGGATCTGCTGTAGTAGTATTCTCAACTGTAAACGAAGGTAAATTAAACTTTGTAGCTGCAGCATCAAATGAAATTTCAAAGAAATATAATGCGGGTAGTATCGTAAGAGAAGTTGCAAAGATATGTGGTGGATCTGGTGGTGGAAGACCAACTATGGCAACCGCAGGTGCTAGCGATTTAACTAAAGTAGACGAAGCATTGAACTTCGCAAAGAAACTTTTAACAGAATAAAAATTTTATATTTTAATTTAACCAGAGACAATCTCTGGTTATTTTTTTACAAATAATTTTAAAATAAAATATAGAAAAATTTTTAAAAATTATTAATTATTTATTACTAAGTTATCTATTATAACCGCCTAAGTATTGGTTTTAAGTGAAAAATATTGTATAATGAAAGTAATATTGTATGGGAGGTAATATTTTGAGTGCAATTTTAATAAAAGACTTATCTAAAAAAAATTGGAAAAGAAGTAATCTTTTCTTCATTGAATTTAGAAGTCCTAGATGGAGAATTTTTCGCACTACTTGCTCCTGAAAAAAAGGGAAAGACTACACTTGCAAGAATTATTTTTAATTTCTTAAAACCTAGTCAAGGCAAAGTGCTTGTATATGATATGGATGTAACCAAAGATTCTAAAACTATAAAGGAAGGTGTAGCATATGTACCTTCTGAAGTAATGTTTGAAGAAAATACAAAGGCATCATTCGTTTTCAATAAAACATTGAGTCAACATAATTTAAGCAATAAGGATGAGTTAAACAATCTATTAGATTATTTTGATTTTGATCAAAGACAAAAGTTCTCAAATATGACTGAACGTGAAAAAAAACTATTTTCTATAATTAATGCCTTGCTTTTTAAACCACGTTTGATAGTTCTAGATGATACAACGAAAGATTTAACTAATGATGATAATATAAAATTATTCTCATATCTTAGAAATTTAAAAGAAGAATATGGTTTAACAGTATTTATGCTTTCTGATGATCTTCCAATGGCACAAAGTTATTTTGATAGAGTAGCTATTTTAAAAGATGGAGAAGTAAAAGATATTGAGTTTGTTAAAGACAGAATATCAAATGATAAGGTACTTGTAATTAAAGGACCGGTAGATTCTATTAAAGAATTTGAAAAAATAGGTGCTAGAGTTATAAGAGATGAATTAGAGCTACACGAATTATACTACAATGGATCCATGATTGAGCTTACTAAGATAATAAACGACAAACAGCTAAGAAATTACTCAATATTTGATTCAACTCTAGACGACAAGGTAAAAGCTCTTCAAGGTGGACCACTTCCAAAGTTTGTAGATAATAATTATAAAACAGATTATATTTCCAATAGAGAATATGATGAAGTAGATCAAATTGTAGTTGAACCTACAAATGACGAAACAATAGTTATTTCTAATGAAAATACAGAAGTAGTAGATAATTCAGATGACACCATTTTATTTAATGCAAGTGAAGTTGCATCTGAAGAAAATAAAGAAACTGAAACTACGGATTTAGAAAACTCTGAAGACAATGCTCTAATTAAAGAAAATAATAACTTCGATGAAAATACATTTGTAAATGTAAGTCATTTAGTTGAAAATCAATTAGAAAATGATGATACAGTAATCGTGGAAACCAAGGAGGATAAATAATGATTTTTTCAAAAGAATTTAAATCAACATTTGGCAAGATGATAGCTTGGTTACTAGTTATTGGAGTCTTAACTGGACTTCTTATGGCTTTCTATCCACTAATGCTTGAAGACAGAATGAAATCTATTTTTGACACATTTATTAACGGGTTAAGTGACAATTTAGCTGCTGGTCTTGGGTTTGACAAAGAACTAGATTACTCAAATATTTCTTCTTACTTAGCATTCGTATTTCAATATATAGCAGTACTTATTGGAATATTTGCATTTCAATTAGGCGCGAAAAGTCTAGCAAAAGAAGAAGAAAACGGATCAATCCAATATTTATACTCTAATCCAATCAGCAGATCTGAAATAGTAAGTTCAAAATTACTTTCAGGATTAGTTACTTTATTTTTATTCTTAATTCTACTATGCGTACTTAGTTTAGGATTTATTAAAGTAATAGGTCTTAAATATCCAGACATTGAAAGTAGCGACTATTTAGTTAACTTAGTAATAATTCATTTGGGAATGCTAGCATCATCATTAGTATTTATGGGAATAGGATACTTTATTTCTTCATTTACTAGATCTGCTAGTTACTCAGAAACTGTTGCAGTACTATTTATAATTATAATTGTTTTATTTGCAACAACCGGAAAGGTTCTAGGCGGAACTTATGAGATGGTTGCAAGCAAATTACCTTTTGAAGTATTCAACCCTTATAAATTAGTAAGTTATAGTTTTGATATTATTGGAATAGCAATTAATGGAGTAATATTTATAATTACTATTGCTTTAACATATCTTATCTATGGCAATAAGGAATTTAAATTTTAGTATTAAAAGTTTGAGTAAAGCTCAAACTTTTTTAGAGTAAAGATTTTTATATTAAAAAATTTAGGAGGAACAATGAAAGACGTTATAGTAGCTCTAGATTTTAAGGATAAAGAAACGTGTTTAGAATTTCTAGATAAGTTTGATGAAAGTATATTTGTAAAAGTTGGTATGGAACTTTTCTATAAAGAAGGTCCAGAAATTATAAAACTTATAAAAGAGAGAGGACATAAAATTTTCTTAGACTTAAAACTTCATGATATCCCAAATACTGTAGGTGGTGCATTTAGGTCTCTTAGCTCTTTAAATGTGGAAATGCTCAATCTTCACATTGCCGGTGGATCTGAAATGATAAAAAGAGCTAAAGAAGAACTACCAAATTCGACTCTTTTAGGTGTAACTATGCTTACTTCAATAGATGAAAAAACTATGCATGATGAAATTCTTATAAATTCAAGACTTTCAGTTGAGCAAGTAGTACTAAGTTATGCGAGATTCGGAAAAGAATCTGGACTTGATGGAATTGTATGTTCAGCTCAAGAAGTTCCAAAAGTTAAAGAAGAGCTTGGTCCAGAATTTTTAACAGTAACGCCAGGTATTAGACCTCAAGGTGAAGATACCGGGGACCAAAAGAGAGTTGTGACTCCTGAAGATGCTAGAAATTTAGGTTCCGATTATATAGTATGTGGAAGACCTATTACGAGATCAGAAGATCCCGTTTCAAGCTATAGAAAAATAAGAGAGGAGTTTTTAGGACTATGAAAGAAATAGCAAAAATATTATTGGATTTAAAAGCTGTAAGTTTATCTCCGAAGTCACCATATACTTGGGCTTCTGGAATAAAATCACCTATATATTGTGACAATAGACTCACTCTTTCATTCCCTAAAGAAAGAAATATAATCGAGGAAGAGCTTAAAAATTTAATAGAATATAAGTTTCCTGAAGTAGAATATTTAATGGGAACAGCTACTGCTGGAATTCCTCATGCAGCTATTATTGCTGATAAGATGCACTTACCTATGGGTTTTGTCAGAAGCTCTAATAAGGATCATGGCAAAGGAAATAAAATAGAAGGCAAGATTATAGAAGGAGCTAAAGTGGTAGTAATTGAAGATTTATTCTCAACTGGTGGATCTTCTATAAAAGCTGCAAATGCACTTATGGAAGCAGGCTTTGAAGTGTTAGGAGTTTGTGGTATATTTTCATATAATTTAGATGAATGTGTAAAGAATTTTGAAGAAAATAATCTAAAGTTTTATTCACTTACAAACTATGATGAACTTTTAGACATAGCTCTTAAAATAGATTATATAGAACACTCTGATCTTGAAAAACTACAAGCTTGGAAAAAAGACATAAAAGATGAATCTTGGATAAATCTATAATATTACTATCAAAATTTAAAAATTACTAAGCCAAGGTAACTTGGCTTTTTTAAAATAATATTATTTAATTATCCAGTATGAAAATGGTGAAAAATGATAGAAGTAAAAAATGTAAGCTTCAAATATGAAGATGACAGTAAGTATGTTCTTAAAGATGTATCTTTAAATATAAAAAGTGGGGAGTTTGTCTCTATTCTAGGACACAATGGATCTGGGAAATCAACCCTTGCAAAACTTATGAACGGACTATTTATTCCTACTGATGGACAGATATTAGTAGATGGAATGGATACTAAGGAAGACGACAATATTTTTAATATTAGGTCAAAGGCTGGAGTAGTTTTTCAAAATCCTGACAATCAAATTGTAGCTACAATAGTTGAAGAAGATGTAGCATTTGGACCAGAAAATTTAGGAATTGAGATGCCTGAGCTAAGAGAAAGGGTGGATAATGCCTTAAAATCTGTTGGCATGTATGAATACAGGAAGTCTGCACCGCACCTTCTTTCTGGAGGACAGAAACAAAGGGTTGCAATAGCTGGAATTCTTGCAATGCATCCTAACTATATTATTCTTGACGAACCAACAGCTATGCTTGATCCAGGTGGAAGAGAAGAAGTAATGAATGCTCTTCTTGAACTAAATAGACAAGGAAAAACAATAATTCTAATTACCCATTTTATGGAAGAGGCAAAACTTTCCGATAGAATATTTTTAGTCGAAGAAGGAAAACTAATAAAGGAAGGCACTCCTTTAGAGATATTTAAAGATGTTGAGATGATGAAGAAGATTGGACTCGATGTCCCTCATGCTACAGATGTGTCTCATTTTTTAAAGATTAATGGAATCAATATAGAAGAAGTTTTAAATGTTGATGATTTGGTGGATGAAATATGGCAATTATTGAAATAGAAAATTTAAATCATATATATTCGGTAGGAACTCCTTATGAAAAAAAAGCCCTATCAAACATTAATCTAAGCATAAATTCTGGAGATTTTGTCGGATTAATTGGACATACAGGTTCAGGTAAATCAACATTAGTTCAACATTTAAATGGACTTTTAAAACCTACTTCAGGTAAGATCATTGTCGATGGAGAAGAACTCTTTGCGGAAAAGACAAACATGATTAAGATTCGCGAAAAGGTAGGTTTAGTGTTTCAATATCCGGAATATCAACTATTTGAAGAAACAATATATAAAGATATTGCCTTCGGTCCAAAAAACTTAGGCTTATCCAATGAAGAAATAGATGAAAGAGTCATGTATGCTGTAAAATGCGTAGGACTTGAAGAAAGAATGCTTAAAAAAAGTCCTTTTGAAATATCTGGAGGGCAAAAAAGAAGAGTCGCTATAGCAGGTGTGCTTGCTATGAAACCAAAAGTATTAGTCCTTGATGAACCTACTGCCGGCCTTGATCCTTATGGTAGAGATGAAATATTAAGCGAAATAAACGAGCTCCACAAAGAGGGAATAACTATAGTGCTAGTCTCCCACTCAATGGAGGATATATCAAAGTTTGCTAATAGAGTGTTAGTAATGAATCACGGTAAGCTTACTTTTGATGATGAAACTTTAAAGATTTTTGAAAAAGCTGAGGATCTTCAAAAAATAGGATTAAGAATTCCGATGGTTCTAGAAATTATAAAGGAACTTGAAAAAAAAGGAATACATGTGGATCCAACATTGGATATTGATGTTTTGAAAAAAGATTTATTATCTAGACTTGGAGGTAAAAATGCTTAAAGATATTAACTTAGGACAATACTATCCAGGAGATTCAAAAATTCATAAATATGATCCTAGATTAAAGATTCTATCTGTAATGTTTTTTATAGTACAATTATTCTTTGTAAAGAATCTTTATCTATTTATTCCTCAAATTATTTTCTTAACATTAGTTACAGTAGCCAGTGGTTTGAAATTTAAAACTGTATTTAAAGGGTTAAGACCTCTTAGATGGATTATTTTAATTACATTTGTAATTAATTTACTCTTTGTAGGTGGAACTGTTTTATTTAGTTTTTTATTTATAACAGTGACAAAAGAATCCCTAGTGCTTGCTACAACTACATCTACAAGAATAGTACTCTTGGTTTGGGGATCATCAATCCTTACCCTTACAACTTCTCCAATACAGCTAACTGATGGTATTGAATCTCTATTAAAGCCTATGAAAGTCGTTGGGTTTCCAGCTCATGAAATATCAATGATGATGACTATAGCTCTTAGATTTATACCGACACTTATCGAAGAAACAGATAAGATAATGAAGGCTCAAAAGGCAAGAGGTGCGGACTTTGAATCTGGAAATGTTATAAATAGAGCTAAGAATCTAGTTCCGCTTTTGGTACCATTATTTATTTCTTCTTTTAGGAGAGCCGATGATTTGGCGACAGCTATGGAATCTAGATGCTATAATGGTGGTCAAGGTAGAACTAAATTAAATAAAGCTGTAATTAAATCTTCTGATATTTTATTATTTATAATTTCACTTATATTTTATTCAGCGATTATTGCTGCTAGTATTTTAATGAGATAATTATGAATATAAGAATAAAAATAACTTATGATGGAACGAATTTCTACGGATTTCAAAAGCAGGATAGAGGTAGAACCATTGAGAAAGTGCTAACTAAAGCCGTTGAAAACACTGTAAAGCATCCTGTAAAACTTTTTTATTCAGGAAGAACTGATAGTGGAGTGCATGCTTTCGGTCAGTATGCAAATTTTTATACTGAATCTACGATTGATATTGGAAACTTGCCAAAGGTAATAAATTACCATCTACCAACAGACATATCTGTGGTGGAAGCTAAATATGTAGATGATAATTTCCATTCTCGTTATAGTGCTAAAGGAAAGTTCTATCGCTATATTATCTATAACTATAAATATAGAAATGCATTATTTGAAAATCGTGCATGGCAGTATCCACATAAAATTGACATGGAAATTTTAGAAAAATCTCTTTCTTATTTAGTTGGAGAACATGACTTCAAATCTTTTATGGGAAGGTATGCCACGGTAAAAGATACTATTAGAATTATTAATAAGATAGAAGTTAATAAGGTTGGAGATGTTATAAATATAGATTTTTATGGAAAGAGTTTTTTAAAAAACATGGTTAGGATAATAGTGGGAACTGCCGTTCAAATATCCAGTAAAAATAAAAGCCCAGAAATAATGAAAGAAGCTCTTGTTAGAAAAGAAAGAATTTCTGCAGGCATGACAGCTCCAGCTTGTGGTCTTTATCTTATGGATGTGTATTTTAGAGGTAATAAATGAAAAAATATATAATGGCATTTGATGCTGGTACTACCAGCAGTAGAACAATAATATTTGATAAGAATGGAGAAATTGTCTCTTCTGCACAGAAGGAATTTACTCAATATTTCCCAAAGCCTGGTTATGTAGAACACGACGCCAACGAAATATGGTCAACTCAACTTGGAACAGCTATTGAAGCAATGTACAAAGCAGGAATATCAGCAGACGAAATAGCTTCAATAGGTATAACAAACCAAAGAGAAACTACAGTTTTATGGAATAAAAAGACTGGAGAACCAATTTATAATGCGATTGTTTGGCAATGTAGAAGAACTTCTTCATATTGTGACGAACTAAAAGCAAATGGCTATGAAGATATGATAAAGGAAAAGACAGGTCTTATTATAGATGCATATTTTTCAGCTACGAAGATAAAATGGATTCTAGATAATGTCAAAGGTGCAAGGAAGTTAGCAGAAGATGGAGACCTAATGTTTGGGACTATCGATTCATACTTAATATATAGGCTCACCGATAAAAAAGTTCATGTTACCGATTACTCAAATGCATCTAGAACGATGATTTTCAATATAAATACATTGAAATGGGACGATGAAATCTTAGAACTTTTAAATATTCCTAAGAATATTCTTCCAGAAGTTAAAAATTCTATGGAAATATATGGTTATACCAACGAAAAAATATTTGGTCAAGAGATTCCGATTGCAGCTGCAATAGGAGATCAACAGTCTGCACTATTTGGACAACTTTGCATTGATGAAGCTGAAGCTAAAAACACATATGGAACTGGAGCTTTCTTACTTATGAATACAGGAGATAAAATTGTAAAGAGTAAGAATGGACTTCTAAGCACTATTGCTTGGTCAATAGATGGAAAGGTAAATTATGCGCTTGAAGGATCTATATTTGTTGCAGGATCATCTATTCAATGGTTGAGGGATAAACTTCGTTTAATTGATTCTTCTGAAGATTCTGAATACATGGCGGGAAAAGTTGACGATACACTAGATTGCTATGTAGTGCCAGCTTTCACAGGCTTAGGAGCTCCCTATTGGAACCAATACGCAAGAGGAACAGTTGTAGGTATAACAAGGGGTACAACTAAATATCATTTGATTAGAGCAACCTTGGAATCAATAGCGTATTTATCTTATGATGTGCTTCATGCGATGGAAGAAGATCTAGGGCATGGACTTAAATTACTAAAAGTTGACGGAGGAGCATCAAATAATAATTTCTTGATGCAATTTCAATCTGATATATTAGGATGTGAAGTAAAAAGACCAAAGGTAACTGAAACTACAGCTCTAGGTGCATGTTATCTTGCGGGACTAGCGGTAGGATTTTGGAAAGATATAGATGACTTGAAAAATAAAACTGAATCTAGCGCCACATTTATTCCGAACATGGAAGAAGATTTAAGAAAAAAGAAGATAAAGAGATGGCATAAAGCTGTTGAAACATCTTTTGACTGGGGATTAGAATCAGAATGATTACAAAATAATAAAAGAGAGATTACAATTTAAAAAATTTCTTGAACTGAAAAACTCTTTAAATTATTATTACAGTAGGAGGTTTTATGAAACCATTTTATCATCTAAAAGAAAAATTCTTAAGCTCCAGAAAAGCAATAGAAAGATTTCCACTACCTATGATATTTTCCATAATTTCAACTGTATTTTTCATATTGTCTATACAGAGAAATGAAGGAATAAAAAATAATGCAAAACTTGGATTCTTCTTTCTTTTTGCAACAGCTTTATATCTAAACATAAAATTATTTCTTGAAGGTATAATCTTCAGTAAAAAAGATAAATTTTCATTTAAAAATGTGAGACTTTTGAAGGCGTCATCTTATCTGCTTTCATTGCCCGCAATTTTTGGAATGTATCTTAACATATTTTATTTGAATAAAGAGTTTAGATACAATTCATTATATATTTATATAGGTTGTATGGCATTTTTAATAATATCTATATTTTTTATTTCAAAATTAAATTATTTTGAAGACTTTATACCTTATGTACTTAATGTAAATTTTCAGCTTGTTGCATCTATTATATATTCTATGACAATAGGCATAGGGCTATTAATATTTTTTGTAAGTCTAAATAAATTGTTTGACTTAAATATGGATTATAAACATTTACTTTCATTGGAATTAATAGTATTTATCCCATTGAATCTAGGTTTTTTCTTAAGTGATTTTCCAATAATTCAAAAGTCATTTAATGATTATGAAGTTTCAAAAGAAATTAATATCTTGGTAAACAATATATTTATACCTTTAATATACTTATATACACTCATACTTTACGCATATTTCTTTAAAATAGTATTTACTATGACCTTGCCAAAAGGAATAATTATAAATTTAGTACTTTGGTTTTCTATATTTACCACATTTGTAATATTTATTTCTGCAAAGACAAGGGGAAAGATAGGTCAAAGCTTTAAAAAAATTCAGCCGGTACTCAGTTTACCATTAATACTTTTTATGTTTTATTCAATATATTTAAGAATAAACCAATATGGATTCACCATAAATAGATACTTGGTGGTGGCTTTAGGATTTTTCTCTCTACTTTCAATGTTATACTATATTTTTGTTAAGAACAGCTCAAACATGACAATTATTGTTTTATTTTCTATAATTGTTTTAATTAGCTCCATAGGACCGGTATCAGCTTATAATATCAGTGCAATTTCTCAAAATAAAAGACTTAAAAATCTACTAACAAAAAATCAAATGTTGGTTGGCGGTAAAATTGTAGCTAATAATAATATTTCTGATGATGACAAAAAAGAGATAATTTCTATAGTTAATTATTTAAACGATTACTTTGAGCCGAAAGATATAGATTTACTCAGAAACTATGATTCTAATTTTGAAAGGACCTTTGGTTTTAATGAAAATATAGAAGCTTACGACAATAGTTATGAAGTTGCAAAGATTTCGGATGATGAGGCAATAGATACTACTGGTTATGATAGCTTTATAGCTAAAGAATTCTATAACGGTGAAATCATATATGATGATAATAATATAAAAATATATGGTGAAAATAACAGTATAATTATTACAAAAAAAACTAAAGGAAGCGAAGTTAGTAAGGAAATATATTTAAATGATATTGCAAAGAAATATCTAGCATTAAAAAAAGATAACTCAATAATAAACCAAAATGATTTGGCCTATAAAGGGAGTATAGATGGTTTAAATTATAAGATTATATTTAAAGAGTTAAGCTTTACAAAAGAAGATAATAAGATAGAGATACTAAATGTATCATTCTATTTCTTAATGGAAAGAGTCAATTGATAATTGATTCTTTTTTTTACAAAAAAATAGATTAATGTGATATTCTATAATTAAGTTAAATTTAATTATTAAAAATTGTTTTGTATATAATTCAGGAGATAAATATGGAAGAAAAAATATTTCATAGAAAACTAAGTAGGAGAGAAAAAATTTTATTTGCAATATTTCTATTTACTCTACTAGAGTTTATATTTTATAAGTTTTTAATATTGCCTCAAGATAGAGAAATTTATGAATCGAACCTAAGTATTTTAAAATTAGAAAATCAAATTGAGGAGAATAAATTAAAAAAACAAAATATTGAAAAGAAGCCAGACACAAAAAATAAAAAAGAAGAAAATAATGGATCAGTTCAAAACTTTCTAAACCTTAAGAAATCTGAGGTCACAAATTTTATTAATGGTGAAGATGACAATTCTTATACTTTTAGCTTCAAAGGGAGTTATGACGACATAATAACTGCAATAAACACTTTGGGTGTAAAAGGAAGAGCTTATGAATTTGATTTATTAGAAGATGGATATAGTGGAAATATATTTGCAAAGACTGATGAAAAGATAGCTATTGAAGAAAATACGAATCAAATAGATAGTACAAAAAGTTTGAAAGAAATATTTTTAAAGAAAGATAAAAATGTTGAATCTTCGGTAGAAAAAGATGATGTTAAAAAATCTAAGAATGATAAAATAGATGGAAAATCAAATATAAAAGAAGATTTAATTAAAAATAATGGAAAGTTCTACATAGAAAGCTCATCAGAAAATGCTGCTATAAAATCAATAGATAACATGATTCAAGTAAAGTATACAAATCTTGAATTTAAAAATAATTTTGATATGCAATTTATAGATCTTTTCTTTGAGAATTTAAAATTAAAAGATGACGAATCTTTAAAAATTATTTATTATCCTATAAATCAATGGGGAACTTTTGGTTATATAGAAGATATGAAGAGATATCCTATCTATGCAGGCTATGTTCAAGAAAAGAATAATCAAATCATAATTCCTGACGCGAAAGATATAAATGGTTTTTATTACCAAATTGATGAGAACACATATAAGGGGCTAGAGGAAGGTACATTCTATATTGTAAAGATATCTGTAATAGATGAATTCAACAATGAAAAAGAACTTAAGTTGACTTATTTAAAAGATGATGATGAGTTAGAAGAAATTCCTTCAGATAGAGATTTTACAGAAGTTAAAAAGAAAAAGAAATCTAAAGTAAAAGTAGAAAAAACAAGTTTAAATGAAGATAATAATTCGAAAAGTAATATAAATAATAAAAATAAAGATGAATAAGAAAGTTAATAGAAAACCAGGGTTTACTCTCATAGAGCTGATCCTAGTTTTATCAATTATTTCCATCCTAATATCGACTGCATTTTATGGAATAAATAATTTAGGAATTTTTAAAGAAAAACATGAAGTGCAAAGGATAGTGGATGACATTAGATCAACTAGAACTTTGGCAATGAAGATGAGGGATAAATCAAAATTAGAGTTTAGTAGTATTGGATACAAGCAGTATATAGGAGAAGAGCTACAATTTGAGTATGAGTTTGAAGTATTAAATGTAATACTATATCCATATGAAAATAAAAGTTTTTCATTTACGAAAAGAGGATCTCCTAGTTATGAAGGACCAGGAACTTTAATTTTAGGTGGTAAAAATAAAATATATACTATTACTGTTGCTCCAGTTACAGGAAATGTGTCTTTAAAGGTGGAAAGATGAGAAAAGGATATTTTTTATTAGAATCTATAATTTCTATATTTTTAATTTCTATTATCTTGATTTCTTTAGTGAGCGGGATAAGCTCTATATCAAAATCAATTCATAATTTAAAATCCAAGGAAAAAGTAATGGAAGATTTAAGAAATGATGCAGAATATTTAATTGGCACTTACTATAAGACTGGTGTACTAACTGGAAATTTTGATGAAGAAAATATGGGTGGAGTTAAAAAGATTATTTTAAAAAAAGAAGATGATAGGGGCAATAATTATGAAATTATTTTGTATCTCAAAGAAAAAGGGATTTACACTGATTGAACTTATAGTTTCTATCGCAATATCTTCTATTATTTTAATGGTTTTATTCAGTGCTTTTAATAATAGTGTAAATACATATAAAGTTTTATCAAAATATAGCAAGGGTTACAATGATTGTGAGTTTGCTCTTAACTATATAGCAGATGAGGTAGGAGCTGCTTCATACATTGTATCATCAGTTGATAATGATGAAATTTTAATAGGTATTGATAGGGGAGAAAATGTTAAATCGAGTAATAGATATCAACATATTTCCTATATAAAGAAATTTAATTCTATATATAGATATTCAACTACATCTTCAAAAAAAATAAATTTAAACATTTCTAAATTTAGTAATATAGGCACTAATAAAATTGCAGATAGCATAAAAAGTTTTGATATTTATTTGGAAAATGGAGTTGTAACAATAGAAATAGTTTCTACATCAGGATTAAATTATAAGAAGTATATAGCTGTGAGGTGTAGAGATGAATCGTAAGGGATATGTATTGGTTACATCGTTAATATTTATGAGTATATTATTGGTTTTAACTACTAGTATTATTAAAATAGGCATAAACAGAGTTAATTCTTTAAAAAATATAGAGGACCAAACACAAGCGGAATATATACCTGAATCAATTATAAATATTATCTTCGGTGAATATATTGATGAGACTCAGAAGTTTTATGAAAATAATTATAGTTCAATGAGTCAACCAATGACTTTGCCGTTTGATTTTTCTAAATATTATAATGCAGATATAACAGCTACTATTCAAAGCGATCCGGCATTTAACTATAACAATTTTTTAATCCGTGTTATTTCTAAATACAAAGGTATTATCACAAGATGTACTGCTTCGGGCACTGATATAAATGATATTTATTTAAATAAAGATGGAATTTCATTAGAAGATCCAGAGAATTTAAATGTATTTAAGTTTTATGAACCTAGAGAAGTAGAAAAGATTCATATTAAAAACAACAGCGAAATATCTATGGATAAAAATGAAATATTATTAAAAGATATAGAAACAGATAATATAATAGCAAGGATTCCAACTTATAAGTTAGTTGCTGTAATTAATGATGGCAAGATGATACTTAGAGATTCTATTGATATTAAAGGTATATTTATAAATAATGGTGAAATAGAAAATGAATTTGATTTTAATATAAAAGGAATCTTTATTGATTTTTCTAAAAAATCGCAAAATGTTACTGTAAGTGGGACTGCAGCTTACTATGTAAAGCCAAAAAAATTAATATATAATTTTAAATTGTTAAAAAATATCCGTTATGATTTGCCTGAATATTTTAAGTTTAAGCTTGAAAAAATTACCACATCAGACCTTGTAAATTAGAAATAACTTGTAGTAAACTTAACTTACTGATATAATTATTTTGATAAACATATAGGAGGTAGAATATGATTTCAGCCGGAGATCTTAGGAAAGGCTTAACTTTTGAATATGATAATGATGTTTATGAAGTAATAGACTTTCAACACGTTAAACCTGGAAAAGGAGCAGCTTTTGTAAGAGCTAAAATTAAATCTGTACTTACAGGTGGAATAAAAGATACAACATTTAACCCAAGTGAAAGATTTGAACGTGCAGTTATAGAAACTAAAGAAATGCAATATCTTTACAATGATGGAGAACTATACTATTTCATGGACAATGAAACTTATGAACAAATTCCATTTGACAAAGATATGGTAGGAGATGCACTTCAATTCACTCGTGAAAATGATACAGCGACTATCAACTTTTATAAAGGTAAACCATTTAGAGTTACACCAGAAAACTTCGTTGAGCTTGAAGTAACATTTACTGAACCAGGAGTAAAAGGTGACACATCTTCAGGTGGATCTAAACCAGCAACAGTAGAGACTGGTTTTACACTAAACGTGCCACTATTCATTAACACAGGAGATGTTATAAGAATCGATACTAGAACTGGTGAATATATGTCAAGAGCATAAGGAGGACATATGGATTATTTATTAAAAAGAGTAGCTTATTTACAAGGTCTAACAGATGGATTTGAATTAGACGAAGAATCAAAAGAAGCTAAACTTCTAATCGAAATCGTTGATGTTTTAGAAGACATTGTAGATGTAATGAAAGAATCAAACGAAGATTTAGAAGAGTATATAACCATGGTTGATGAAGATTTAGATGATCTTGAAGATTATGTTTATAACGAAGATTCTGATTATGATGACTATGATGATCTAGATGATTTTGATTTTTATGATGATGACGACTTTGAATTTGATTCATGCTGTGATGATGAAAATTGTGAAGGTTGTGAATAATACGAATAGCCTCAATTGAGGCTATTTTTATTGTTTTACAGCCTTTTTTTTGTTATAATAAACGATAGGGAGGTGCGCTATGGTAAATAAATATTTAGTAGACACTATTTCAGAAGGAACAATTCAAATTTCTGATGAAGTTATTGAAAGTATAGCATCTTATGCAGCAGCAGAAGTTGAGGGAGTTGTAGGACTACAATCTAACCTTAAAAGTTCTGTATCAGACATACTAGGTGTTAAAAATATAAATCGTGGAGTAAAAGTTTCTGCTGGTGAAAAAGAAGCATTAATCGACATATATGTAACAGTAGAATTTGGAAACAATATAGTAGAAATTGCAAAAAAAGTTCAGGATGAGGTCAAGGAAAAAGTTGAAACAATGACTGGACTGTTTGTAGTAGAAGTGAATGTCCATGTAAGTGGCATCCATATCACAGAAAAAGATAGAGCCTAATGAGTAGAAGAGTAGCTAGAAGAGGGCTAATGAAACTTCTCTATCAAATGGATATGAATAACGACTATTCTGATGAAGCTGTAGATTTTTATTTTGAAAATTCAGATTTAAAAGAAGATGAAGTAGAATTTATCCGAGAACATATTTTGGGAATGATAGACAAGTTTGATGAAATAGATGAAATTATCAAATCAAATCTTGAAGGTTGGTCCTTAGAAAGAATTTCAAATATTGATAGACAGATACTTAGAATTGCTGTTTATGAATTATACTTTACTTCAACGGCATCAAACATTGTAATAAATGAAGCTGTAGAAATAGCTAGAGAATATTCCTCAAATGAGGCACCTAAGTTTATTAATGGAATTTTAGGTACAATTTTTAGAAAATTTGCAAAAGAAAGTTAAGTACTCAGAGGCACTCTGGGTACTTGGTGTTTAAATGAGCGTTTTAAAAGTAAGTGAATTAACCAACTACATATCGAAATATTTAAAATTAGATTATTTTATCAATGATCTTTCGGTAGAAGGAGAGGTAAGTAACTATAATAGACACAGTTCAGGAAATCTATTTTTTTCATTGAAAGATGATAATTCAAAGATAGATTGCTTTATGAGTGTCGTAGATACCTCAGAAATTGAGTTATTTCCTGAGGAGGGAGATAGATTAATCATAACTGGGGCAGTTACACTTTCTGAAAAAACTTCTAAAATTATCTTTGTAGTAAGAAGCTTTGAATTAAGCGGAGAAGGATCATTACTTAGAAGATTTACACTTTTAAAAGAAAAACTAGACAAAGAAGGACTATTTGATCCGATTCATAAAAAACAAATACCTAAGTTTCCAAATAAGATAGGAGTTGTGACTTCTCCTACAGGAGCGGCTATTACAGATATTTTAAATGTAATGAAAAGAAGGAATAAAAATATAGATATACTAATCTATCCTTCTTTGGTGCAAGGAGAAGGGGCAGCAGAAACTATAATAGAAGGGCTTCAGACTCTGGATAAAATGAAACTTGACTGTATAATTTTGGCTCGAGGTGGTGGATCTAAAGAAGATCTATTCGTCTTTAACGACGAGAATATTGCTAGGACAATATTTAAACTAAACACTCCTATTATTTCAGCGGTTGGCCATGAAATAGATTTCTCTATTAGTGATTATGTCGCAGACTTAAGAGCACCAACTCCATCAGCAGCAGCAGAGCTTGTCTCATGTAAGTTGTCTGATATGATTGAAAATATTTTTGATTTAAAAAAGAGAATGGATGTTAGTATTTCTAACAAGCTAATACTTAGGGATACAAAATTACAAAGATTAAGATACGGTTTAAATTCTCATTCTCCTACTTTATTAATCAATGAAAATAAACATAAGTTAAGTTTATATAGAGATAGGATAACTTGGTCTACCAGGGACAGGATAACTAGCAATAGATTAAAAGTTATTAAATTAAAAAATTTTAAAGATAGACTTATTGCAGAAAATATAAATAGACACAAAATTAATTTGAAAAATTATAGATTTATAAGTGCATCTTTGCAAAATAACTTATACTATAAAAAAACTCGGTTAATTTACAATAAAAATAGCCTTGATAAATATATACTCCTTGAAATTAAAAAAGCTTATCAAAATAACAAAGCGATTTATAACGAAATATCTTTTAGAGATCTTTATTTTAAATTAAAGCATCTTAGAATTGATATAAATTCTATTGAATCTAAGATAAAGTCAAATATTGATTCAATATTACAGAATAATATGTTAAAACTTAACATTTTAAAATCAAAATTAGATATGGAATACAGAAAGAATTTTGGAATTTATAAAGAAGGTAAACTTATTAAATCTGTAAATGATGTAGAAGTAGGAAGTACAATTAAATCTTTATTGGAAGATGGGATACTTAACTTAGAGGTTACAAGTATAGAAAAAGTGAGGAAATAAATGGAAAATCTTAGTTATGAAGAATCTGTAAAGAGACTAGAAAAGATTGTTGAAGATTTGGAAAGCAAAAACTTAAGTTTAGATGAATCAATAAAAAAATATGAAGAAGGAATAGCGCTTTATAAAAACTGTAGTAAACTTTTGCAAGAATATGAAAATAAAGTAGAAATTCTTTCTAAAAATCAAGACGGAGAAATAAAACTGGAGGATTTTAGTCGTGACAACAAATAGGTATGAAGAACTTATAAATATAATCGATCAAAATTTATATACCAATATTCCAACAACTGATGACTTTCAAAAAAAGATATATGAATCTATGAAATACTCACTATCAACTGGAGGCAAGAGAGTAAGACCAATACTAGCCTTAGTGAGTTATAGTATCTTTAATAATGATTCAAAAGATTTCTCTGAAATTATTCCATTTGCTGTAGCTATAGAATATATTCATACCTACAGTTTAATTCATGACGATCTTCCAGCAATGGATAATGACGATATTCGTAGAGGAAAGCCAACTAATCACAAGGTTTATAATGAAGCTATAGCTATATTGGCAGGTGACGGTTTATTAAACTTAGCTGCTGAAGTTGTAGCTAAAGAATTAGAAAGTATAACTGATCCAATAAAATTAAAAAGAGCTATAAAATCATTTAGATATATTTTTTCAAGCTCTGGAATTCAAGGGATGGTTGGTGGTCAGACCATAGACATAGATCTTTCAGTAGATGAAATGAGTTTAGAAGAAGTTGAAACTATGTACAAACTTAAGACAGGTGCGCTTATAAAAGCCCCTTTAGCTGTAGGTGCAATAATGGGTGGAGCAACACCAGAAGAGCTGATTTCAATAGAAGGATATGCCGAACAACTAGGACTTCAATATCAAATTAAGGATGATATTCTAGATTATGAAGATGATTTAAATAGTGATGTTGCTACATTATCTAAGCTTGTCAGCAAGGAAGAATTGGAAAGCCTACTTATGAAGACATATAATAAAGCAATTAATTATTTGGAAGAGATAGATAGAAATACCGATGAATTAAAGAACATTGCTAGAGATCTTTTAAACAGGAGTAAGTAATGGCAAAAAAAAGAGCGGATGTTTTAATATTTGAACAAGGACTTGCACCATCTAGAGAAAAAGCAAAGAGAATAATAATGGAAGGTAGAGCGCTTTTAGGCACTATGAGAATCGAAAAGCCGGGCGAACAGATAGATGAAGATGAAAAAATTACTATCAAAGAATCCAAGGTAGACTATGTTTCTCGTGGAGGTTTAAAGTTAGAAAAAGCAATAGACTATTTCGATTTAGATTTAGAAGATGCATATGCTGTTGATATTGGAGCATCTACTGGAGGATTTACCGATGTTATGCTTAGAAATGGTGCTAAATTGGTATATGCGATAGATGTTGGATATAACCAACTTGACTACAAACTTAGGATAGATCCTAGGGTTGTAGTTATGGAAAAAACAAATATTAGATATCTGGATAAATCTTTAATAACAAATGAAATTGATTTTATATCTATAGATGTTTCTTTTATTTCTCTTAAACTTGTGCTACCTGTAGCAAAAGAAATATTAAAAGAGAATGGATATATCGTGGCACTAATTAAGCCACAATTTGAAGTTGGAAAAGAACTAGTAGGAAAGAATGGAATAGTTAGAGATATAAAAGCACGAAAAGATGTAATTGAAGATATATTTAATTTTTCTATAGATATTGGGCTTTCTCCAGTAAATTTAACCTTTAGTCCAATTAAAGGTGCAAAGGGAAATGTTGAATTTCTGGTTTTGTTAAAAAATAATAAAATAGAAGCAATCGATAAAAATATAATCGATGATGTTTTGCACAGAAGCGAAAACTTGGAGTGATATATGTTACTTGAATTAAAGATTCAAAATTTTGCGATAATAGATGATGTTACCATAGAATTTACAGATGGATTAAATATACTTACTGGGGAGACTGGTTCAGGAAAATCAATAATTATAGATGCTCTTTCTACGGTACTTGGCGGGAAAGCCTATAAAGAAATGATTAAAGCTGGATGTGAAAGTGCATATGTAGAAGCGGTTTTTAATACTTCTAGTGAAAAGATAAAGAATAAAATAAAAAATCTTGGAATAGATATAGAAGATTTGGTGGTTATTAACAGAATTATTAAACTGGATAGTCCTTCTATTTCTAGAATTAATGGCACAGCGGTTACTCTAAACGTTCTAAATGAAATTACAGAAAATCTTATTGACATATTTGCCCAAGAGGAGAGTCAATCTTTGATGGATACAAAGAATCAACTTAAATTACTTGATTTTTTATGTGGCAAAGAACAATCAGAAAATCTAAGTATTCTTGAAAACTTAATCAATGAAATTTCATTGCTTAAGAAAAAAATAGATAGCCTAAAAGATAAATCCGAAAATAGGGAAAGAGAGTTAGATATTCTAAAATACCAAATTGATGAAATAGATTCTTCTAATTTATCTCCATATGATGAAGAAGAATTAGAACAAGATTATAAGAAACAAAATAATATGTCTGAGATAATAGCTCATCTTAATATAGCTAAAGAGTATTTAAATTCAGATTATGAAAATAACGATGCTCTTAGCATAATTGATTCTGCAATTGGAGAAATGTTAAATATTTCTAAATATGATGAAACTTACCAAGATACAATAAGTGAATTAGAAGATATAAAATATAGAATTCAAGACATTTCATCATATTTAAATAGAAAACTTTCAACAGAAGAAGTCGATGAAGATAATTTGAGATACTTAGAGAGTAGATTGGACCTAGTGAATAATCTTAAAAAGAAATATGGCAATACTTTAGCTGATATAGATGAATTCTATTCTAAAACTAAAGAAAGATTAAATGAACTTGAAAATTTAGAATCTATTCTATCTAATTTGCAAAACAAAGAAGAAGATTTATATAAAAAAGCTTATGAAATTGCAAAAAATATAAGCTACAAGAGAAAGTCAACGGCAAAAGATCTAGAACTTAAATTAAAATCTGAAATGAGAGATTTAAATATAAAAAATTCTGACTTTATGATAAAGATTGAAGAGCAAAATCTTACCAAGAACGGTATTGATAATGTTGAATTCTTTATAAAAACAAATTTGGGAATGAATTTTTTAAGTTTAGCAAAGACAGCATCTGGTGGAGAAATGAGCAGAATTATGCTCGCATTTAAGTCTATCATTTCAAATTATGATGAAATAGAAACCCTTATTTTTGATGAGATTGATACAGGGGTGAGTGGATTTACCGCGAATATTGTAGGTAAAAAGATAAAAGAACTTTCAAAGAAAAGACAGATAATTGCGATTTCCCACTTGCCACAGATTGTAGCTTTAGGAGACTCACATTTTAAGATTTATAAAGAAGAAGTTGGAGATAAGACCGTTTCAAATATTTTAAAACTTAAAAATGATGAAAGAATTGATGAAATAGCAAGACTTATAGGCGGTCCAGTAATAACTGACAATACAATAAAAGCAGCTAAAGAGATGCTTAGAGGAGAATGAGATGGAGATTATAGAAAGAACAATAAAGTCTGAAAAAGTTTATTCAGGAAAAATTTTATCTGTTAAGTTAAGCACAGTGGAGTTACCTGATCAAAAATATTCCAAAAGGGAAATAGTGCTTCACGACAATGCAGTAGCAGTAGTTTCAATCCACGATGACAAGATATTACTTGTTAAACAATATAGAATTTCTGTGGACAAAATTATTTACGAAGTTCCTGCAGGAATGATAGAACATGATGAGAATCCAAAAGATGCAGCACTAAGAGAATTAGAAGAAGAGACTGGATACAGAGCAAAAAACATTGAATATTTGACTGAATTTTATTCTACTCCCGGATTTTGTACAGAGAAACTTTCTATCTTTTACGCAAAGGATTTAGAATTTGTAGGTCAAAATCTAGATGAAGGAGAAAATCTAGAAGTAGTTGAAATGCCGTTAGAAGAAGCTATGAGTATGATAGAATCTGGAGAAATAATGGATGGAAAAACAATTTCATCAATACTTTTTTATGATAAATTTAGTAGAGGTAAATAATGGATAAATCAATAGAATATATAAAATCAAAAATTAATAAAACTCCTGAAGTAGGATTAATATTAGGATCTGGTTTGGGAGATTTTGCGGATAATATTGAAAATAAAGTAGTAATTAAATACGGAGAATTAGAAAACTTTCCTATATCAACTGTTAAAGGACACAGTGGAGAACTTATTTTTGGTAATATAGGTAATCTAGAAGTTGTAGCTATGAAAGGAAGAATTCACTTCTATGAAGGAATTGGTATAGAAAAAGTTGTCTATCCAACCAAAGTTTTGTGTGACTTAGGGATAAAGACACTTATAGTTACAAACGCAGCCGGTGGAGCCAATGAAACATTTAATCCTGGAGATTTAATGCTTATTTCTGATCATATTAACTTTGCTGGAGTAAATCCATTAATAGGACCGAATGATGACTCTATAGGACCAAGATTTTTGGATCAATCCTATGCCTATGATAGAGATTTAAGAAATACTGCAAAAGCTGTAGCAAAGAAATTGGATATGGATTTAAAAGAAGGAGTCTATATGTGGTTTTCTGGTCCTACTTATGAAACACCAGCTGAAGTTAAATTTGCGAGGATAGTTGGAGCAGATGCAGTAGGTATGAGCACCGTTCCAGAAGTAATAGTAGCTAATCATAGGGGAGTAAAAGTACTTGGAATTTCATGCATAACCAACATGGCAGCTGGAATGTTAGATAAACCTCTTGATCACAAAGAGGTTATAGAAGTATCTAATAGAGTTAAAAATACATTTAAGAATTTTATTACTGAGATTTTAAAGGAAATCTAAGATGAATATTTATGATATTATTGAAAAGAAAAAACACGGTCAAATTTTAACCGATGAGGAAATTAAATATGTAGTTAATGATTTTACTGAAGATAAAATTCCCGATTATCAAATGGCTGCACTTCTCATGGCAATATATTTTAAAGGACTTAATGTTTCTGAAACATATACTCTTACAAAAGCAATGATAGAGTCAGGAGATAAAATAGATCTTTCAAAAATTGAAGGCAAAAAAGTGGACAAACATTCTACAGGGGGAGTAGGAGATACCACAACTCTGGTTTTAGGACCAATGGTAGCATCTCTTGGTATTCCTTTTGCAAAGATGAGCGGTAGAGGGCTAGGTCATACTGGTGGTACTTTGGATAAACTAGAGTCAATACCAGGAATGCATATAGATCTTTCAACAGAAGAATTAATAGATAACACTAATGAAATTAAGATAGCTATAGCTGGGCAAACTTCTAATATAACACCAGCAGATAAAAAGCTATACGCTTTAAGAGATATCACTGCTACAGTAGATAATATATCTTTAATTACTTCATCAATATTAAGTAAGAAATTTGCCATGGGAGCTGACTGTCTTGTGCTTGATGTAAAAGTTGGTTCTGGCGCATTTATGAAAGATTTAGAAATGGCTGAAGAACTTTCAAAAATGATGATTGAAGTTAGCAAGAAATTTAATAGACATACAAAAATTTTAATTACATCTATGGAAGAACCACTTGGATATGCCATTGGAAACTCATTAGAGGTTATAGAAGCTATAGAAACACTAAAAGGACATGGTCCTAAGGATTTGTATAATCTATGTTTAAAACTTGGATCTAAGCTTCTAGTGATGAGCGGAAAATGTACTTGTGAAGAAGAAGCCATTAATTTACTTGAAGAAAATGTTAAAAATGGATTAGCATTAGATAAATTAGTAGAACTTGTTGAAAAACAAGGAGGAGACTCTTCTTATATCAAAGATCCTTCAAAATTTAAATTATCTAGTATAAAACAAGAGGTTTATGCAGAATGTGATGGCTATGTAAAATCAATCGATGCTTTACTTATTGGAGAGGTAGCTAGAGATCTTGGAGCTGGTAGAATAACTAAAGATACAGTTCTTGATCTTGGCTCTGGAATAGTTCTAAATAAAAAGATTGATGATGAAGTAACCAAAGGAGATTTGCTTGCAACTATTTACACAAATAAAGATGATGAAGTAGAAGATGCCATAAAAAATATTAAAAAAGACTTATAAAATAGGTGAAAAAAATAGTGAACCTTACAAGTTAATTTATAAGGAGATTGAATAATGGATATTTTGACGCCTGACATAAAAGATTTTTTAGTAACAGCAATAGCGCTTATGTTCGTCATAATACCACATGAAATAGCTCATGGATATGCATCATACATGCTAGGAGATAGCACGGCAAAAGATGATGGTAGATTGTCTTTAAATCCTTTAAACCATATTGATCCACTTGGAATTTTAGCAATGGTTATATTCAGATTTGGTTGGGCAAAAGCTGTACCGATTAATATGAGTAAAATAAAAGGCAACAAAAATATTGGCATGTTTATTATCTCTATAGCAGGAGTAGCAACAAACTTTGTATTTGCTTTTCTATTTGCAATAATCTATGCATATTTAATGGTTAAAAATTCTGGTTATGAACTTTTAAATAGGTTTGTAATGATGGTGTTATGGTACAATGTAATGCTTGGTGTGTTCAACCTTGTTCCTCTTCCACCTCTTGATGGATCTAAAATTTTACTATCATTTATGCCAGATGACACGAAATATTTAGTATATAAATACGAAAGATATTTTTACTTTGCACTTTTTATACTTGTAATGACAGGAGTAGTAAGTAAAATAATAAGTCCGATAATAATGTCTATAGTCAATTTTTTCTTTAATATAGGAGTTAAAATTTGGGTTACAATATTAGTTTGAAGTCATATGAAGGTCCAATGGATCTACTCTTGGACTTGATTAAAAAAAACGAAGTTGATATTTATGATATTCCAATTCATTTAATAACTGAACAGTTTTTAGAATATTTAAACTTGAGTAAGACTTTAAACATGGATATTACATCTGACTTTATACTTATGGCTGCGACCCTTATAGAGATAAAATCTAAAATGTTACTACCTAAACATCAAGATGAAGATGAATCAGAAGAGGAGACTGAGGATCCTAGACAAGAGTTAGTTCAAAAAATTCTTGAATATGAAAAATTTAGGGAGGTTTCTAGTATCTTAAAGACTTCCCATGAATTTGAAAACAAAAGTATTTACAAACTACAAGAGGATTTTTCATCTATAGATGATGTTGATTTTATAAAGAATTTAACTACAGATAAACTAGCTATTGCTTTTTCTAATATTATTAAAAATATGAAAGCCGAAGAAAAGAATTATACTATTAGAACAGAGCTTTTCACTAACAAAATGGCTATGAATATTATAAAAGAAAAATTAAAAACTAGTAAACAACTTAGTTTTGTTGAAGTTGTAAAAGATCAAAGTCTAGAAAATATAATCACATATTTTTTAGCAATATTAGAATTAGCAAAGAATGGAAAGATCACATTAGATCAGAATAAAGATTTAAGTGATATCCTAATATTAAGGAGATAGAATGGATTTCAAAGCTATAATTGAAGGGATTTTATTCGCTTGGGGCGACAAAGTTAAAGTTTCAGAAATTGCAAAATCTTTAGAGATATCTGAAAAAGAAACTAATAAATATATAGATGAAATGATAGGTGATATGGATAATTCATCTAGAGGTCTTCGAATAATAAGAATTGATGACTCTGTGCAAATAGGTACAAAACCTGAAATATATGATTATATAAATGATTTTGTTGTAGATAGAAATAAAAAGAATATTTCAGGAGCTTCAATGGAGACCCTTTCAATTATTGCTTATAAACAACCGATAACTAAGATTGAAATCGAAGAGATTAGAGGAGTTAAGTGTGACTATACCTTAAAGACTCTATCAGATCTAAATCTTATTACTGAGGTTGGAAGGTTAGATAGAATAGGTAAGCCAATAATTTATGGGACAACTTCAGAATTTTTAAAACAGTTTGGTCTGGAAAAAATTGAAGATTTACCAGAAGTAGATAATTTTAAAGAAAATGAAGAGCTAACTTTCTTGGAGGGAAAATGAGATTACAAAAATATTTAGCTCATGCTGGTGTAGCATCTAGAAGAACGTCAGAAGAGTTAATATTAAATGGTAGAGTAAAAGTAAATGGAGAGGTTGTCACTGAACTAGGATATAAAGTAGATCCATTAAAAGATAAAGTTTACTTTGATGACAAAAAATTAAAATTAGTTATAGAATATACCTATGTAATGATTAATAAACCTATAGGAATTGTATCTACAGCTAAGGATGAAAAAAATAGGAAAACAGTTGTAGATTTGGTTCCAAATGATGAAAGAATATATCCTATTGGAAGACTAGATATTGATACTACAGGACTATTAATACTTACAAATGATGGAGAATTAGCAAATAAATTAATGCATCCAAGAAAAGAAATTGATAAGGTATATATAGCAACTGTGGAAGGAACTCCGTCAAAATCTGGTTTAGATAAACTTAGAAATGGAATTACCATTGATGGTTACAAATTAAGCAAGTCAGAAATTAAAATTTTAAAATCATATGAGTCTGACTCAATAGTACGAGTAACTATTCATGAGGGTAGAAACAGACAGGTTAAAAAGATGTTTGAAAGAATTGGAAATCCTGTCAAGAAATTAAAAAGAATAAGTTTTGGACCAATAGAACTTGCAAATCTTGAAATTGGAGCATATAGATACTTAACAAATGAAGAAATTAAAGAGTTAAAATCTCTATGATTAGTTATAATTTTAAACATATATTTTTGAATCTATTAAAAGAAAAAAATTTTTCTTATGGTGTTGATGCTACATTAGGAAATGGAAACGACACATATAGTATATTGAAATATACAGATGCTCATGTAACGGCTTTTGATATTCAAGAAATGGCGATAGAGTCTTCTTTGGAAAAATTAAAAACTTTTAGTAGAGATAGGTATAATCTCATTTTAGATTCTCATTCCAATATGGATAGATATTTAAAAGACAGTCCTGATTTAATAGTGTTCAACACAGGATATTTACCAGGCTCTGATAAAAAAATAATTACTGATGGACAGACTTTAACTAAAGCTTTAGAAATTTCTGTGGAAGTTTTAAAGCCTGGTGGAGTAATATTTTTTGCTCAGTATATTGGACATGAGGGATCATTTGAAGAAAGTGAGATTACTGATGTTTTTTTTAAAAATTTATGTCAAAAGAAGTTTAGAGTTTTAAAAAATGAATTTTATAATCAAATAAATAATCCTCCGATTGTTTATTTGGCGGAGAAACTATGAAAGATATAGCTATTATAGGCGCTGGACCTGCTGGAATGATGGCTGCAATATTTGCGTCAAAAAATAACAATGTAACAATATTTGAAAAAAATGAAAAAATTGGAAAGAAGCTATTTATAACTGGAAAAGGTAGATGCAATATTACTAATGATTGCGAAAAGGATTTGTTCTTTGATAATATTGTAAAAAATAAAAAGTTTCTTTACTCTGCGTTTGAATATTTTGACAATAAAGATATTATTAAACTTTTAAATGAGAATGGTCTTACAACAAAGGTTGAAAGAGGAGGCAGGATTTTTCCGAAATCTGATAAATCTTCGGATGTTCTAGCTACACTTTTAAAAATTCTCAATAAAAATAATGTAAAAGTAGTTTTAAATCATAACGTAAAAAATATAAAAAAAGAAAATGATAAATTTATAATCGATGGAGAAGAGTTTGATAAACTTGTAATTGCAACAGGTGGAATCTCTTATCCTATGACAGGTTCGACAGGGGACGGTTATAAATTTGCAAAATCATTTGGACATAAAATTACAAAGCTTAAGGCTAGTCTATGCGGGATAATGTTAAACAATCCAGAAGATTCTTTAACTGGACTTAGTTTAAAAAATGTAAAGTTTAGAGTTAAGAAAAATAAGAAAATTATATTTGAAGATATAGGAGAAATGATGTTTTCTCACTTTGGTATAACTGGACCACTAGTTCTTTCTGCATCATGCTTTATAGACGATGAAGATAAAGTTAAGTTATCTATTGATTTTAAACCTGGGCTAGATGAAGAAAAATTAGATGCAAGGATACTTAGAGACTTTGAGGAAAATAAAAATAAATTAGTAGTCAATGCTCTTTACCAATTGTTGCCAAAAGCTATAATTCCAATAATTGTTAATAAAAGTGGAAATCAAAATACAGTTGTCAATCAAATGACAAAATCTAAGAGACAAGAACTAGTAAAGATCATTAAAAATTATCCATTAGATTTTAAATCTCTTATGGATATTTCAACTGGAATTATAACTCAAGGAGGCATTGACTTAAGACAGATCAATCCATCTACTTTGGAATCCAAATTAGTAGAGGGATTATATTTTGTAGGAGAAGTACTTGATTTAGATGCAGTAACTGGTGGATTTAATTTACAAATAGCGTGGTCAACAGGAGCGCTATGCGGCAAGAGCATTTCGGAGGACATATGAAGATAGCAATAGATGGTCCAGCAGGATCAGGTAAGAGTACAATTGCAAAAAAAGTAGCGAAGAAATTAGGTATAGAATATATTGATACAGGGGCTATGTATAGAGCTCTTGCATTCTATATGAATGAAAATAATTTATCTCTTCAAGAATTAAAGAATGGGATGGATTTGATTAATATAGAATTTAAAAAAGAGAGAACATTTATTAATGGAAAAGATATTTCTGATTTTATTCGAACAAATGAGATTTCTAGTCTGGCTTCAAAAGTTTCAAAAGATAAAGAAATTAGGGAAAAGTTAGTAGATTTACAGAGAAAACTTGCTGATAAAGTTTCTTGTGTAATGGAGGGAAGAGATATCACTTCAGTTGTATTAAAAGATGCTGAATATAAATTTTATTTAGATGCAAATCCAATGGTCAGAGCAAAAAGAAGATTAAATGATTTAAAGGGTAAAGACAGCAAAATAACTTTAGATGAACTTATTGCAGAAATTGAAGAAAGAGATAAGAGAGATAAAACTAGAGAAAATTCGCCGCTCCAAATAACCAAAGATTCAAACTATATAGATACCAGTGAAATGACTGTTGAAGATGTAGTAAATAAAATTTTGTCTTATGTAGGTGATTAAATGTTTTATACAATTTTAAAGACTATAACATTTATAATTTATAAGCTTGTATTTAATATAGAAATAATTGGATCTGAAAAAATTCCCTTAGATGGACCTGTAATAATTATTGCAAATCATAAAAATGCTCAGGATCCACTCCTCATAAGTTCCCTTATAAAGAGGAAAATTAGTTGGATGGCAAAGATAGAACTCTTTGAAAATAAGTTATTGGCAAGGATTTTATATAAACTTGGAGCATTTCCTGTAGATAGAGACATTGCGGATATTGCCGCAGTAAAAAAATCTATGGTTATTTTAAGAAATAACTCTGTACTAGGCATATTTCCAGAAGGCACAAGAGTTAGAAAATTTGATGAATCAAAAGTTAAACCTGGAATATCAATGATAGCTCAAAGGACAAAATCTAAGGTTGTACCAATATATATAGAGGGAGATTATAAAATATTTCGAAAGATGAGACTTTTAGTTAGAGATCCGATAGATTTTGCAGATGTCCCTAAACTTACTAATGAAGACTACTTAGATTTATCAGTGAATATAATGGAAAAAGTTTATTATGGTGATTAAATGGAGATTTTATTAGCAAATTCTGCAGGGTTTTGTTTCGGAGTGAAGAGAGCTGTTAAATTGGCCAATGAGAATGCTTCAGATAATACTTACGCTTATGGGGAATTGGTACACAACAAAGATGTTGTACAAGAATTAGCAGCTAAAGGTGTAAAACAATATAATAAAAATATAAGAAATAAGAAGATAATTATAAGATCCCATGGAGTTCATAAAAATATACTTAAGGATTTAATAAATGATGAAAATGAAATAATTGACTGTGTTTGCCCAAAAGTTAAATATGTCTATACAATTGTCGAAAAATATAAAGAAGATAGACAGATAATTATTGTAGGTAAAAAAGATCATCCAGAAGTAATAGGAATTAATTCTTATTGTGATGATAAAGGTATAATAATTGAAAATTTAGATGACATTAAAAATATAGAAATAAAACCATCAATTATTGTTTCTCAGACTACAAATGAACAAAATTTCTTTAAAAATGTAACAAATATCATAAAAGCTATTTTAAAAGATGACGTTTTAGTTTATAATACTATTTGTAGTGCAACTAAAGTTAGGCAAGATGAAGTCAAAAATCTTGCAAAAGAAGTTGACGCAATGATCGTTCTTGGAGGAGTAAATTCTTCAAATACGAAAAAACTCGCTATCGTTGCCAAAGAATATTTAGATAATGTATATTTAGTAGAAAATATTCATCAGGTAGATCTTGACGAGTTAAAAAAATTTAATAAAATTGGTATTACTGCCGGAGCATCCACTCCGGATTCAGTAATCAAGGAGGCTGTTAGTAGTATGGAAAATTTTGACAACAATGAAATGATGGAAGCCATTGAAAACTCATTTAAAAGAGTTAGACGTGGCGAAATAGTAGAAGGGGAAGTCCTTTATGTAACCGACAATGAAATTATGGTTAACATCGGATACAGATCTGATGGAATAGTTTCAAGAGAAGAATTATCTTCAAACCCTGATGTAAAACCATCTGATTTGTTTAAACCAGGAGATACCATTCAAGTTTATGTAGTTAAAATTGATGATGGTGATGGTAATGTAGTTTTATCTCATAAAAGAGTTGAAGCTATGAAAGTTTGGGACGAGTTTGAACAAAAATTCGAAAATAAGGAAAATGTAGTTGCTCATGTTAAGAATGTAGTTAAAGGTGGACTTACTGCAGATGTAGATGGTCTAAAAGCTTTTATACCTGCTTCACATGTAGCTATGAGATTCCAAAGAGATTTAAATAAATTCGTTGGTCAAGACCTTGAATGTGAAATTATAGATTTCGATAAGGCTAAGAGAAGAATTGTTCTTTCTAGAAAAAATATAGAAGAAAAACAATTTGAAGATACAAGAAAAGAAGTATTTTCAAAACTTCACGAAGGTGATGTAATTGAAGGTACAGTACAAAGACTTACTGACTTTGGAGCATTCGTAGATGTTGGAGGAGTTGATGGACTAATTCATATTTCAGAAATGTCTTGGAATAGAATTAAACATCCTTCAGAAGTAGTAGCTCCAGGAGAAAATGTTGAAGTACAAATTTTAAACCTTGATGAAGAAAAAAATAGAATTGCACTAGGATTAAAACAAACTACTAAAAGACCTTGGGATGAATTTGTTTCATCAGTTGAAGTTGGAGATACAGTTATAGGACATGTTGTAAATCTACTTGATTTTGGAGCTTTTGTAAGATTAGAATCAGGTGTTGATGGACTTCTTCACGTATCTCAAATTTCAAGAGATCATATCGAAAAACCTGCTGATATACTAAATATCGGCGATGAAGTAACTGTTAAAGTTACAGATATAGATGAAGAAAATAAAAAGATATCTCTTTCAATCAAGGCTCTTCTTCCAGAACCAGAAAAGAAAGAAGAAAAACCTAGAGTTAAAAAAGAAAGACCAAAGAAAGAATTTAAACCAGAAATTATCGAACCAAAACAAGATGAATTTAATACAACAATTGGAGATCTAATCGACATTGACCTTGATAATTTAGGTGAATAATTAGAAATTTAGCTTCCCGTTAAGGGAAGCTTTTTTATAAGGTGTTAAATGTTATTAAAAGCGATAGATTTAGAAAATAAAATAAACGAAGAAAATTTAGAAATTTTACAAGAGCTAAAAGAAAAGAATATTAAGGTCAAACTATTAAGCATACGAGTTGGTGATGACTACGGTTCTATTCTTTATGAAAAATCTCTTGAAAAAACTATAAATAGCTATGGTGGGGAACATATTAAGTTAATTTTTAATGAAGATGATAATGAAAATGAAATCATAGGTCAAGTTAAAAAATATTTAGATGATGATTCCATAGGAGGCATACTCTTATTAAAACCATTTAAAAATAAAGAATTAGAATCAAAACTTGATGACATAATAGATTATAAAAGGGATCTAGATGCTGTTAATTTTAGAAGTAAAGCTAAAATTTATGATTTAGATTTTTCTGGACATGTTCCTATAACAGCTCTAGCTTCATTAGAACTATTAAAATTCTATGGATACGATTTAACTGGTGAAAAATGTCTTGTTGTCAATAGGTCTCAAGTGGTTGGAATACCTCTTAGCCTAATGCTACTTAAAGAAAATGCTACAGTGACTATTGCACATTCTAAATCTAAAGATTTAAAATCTTTAATAAAGAATAATAAGTATATTTTTACTGCAATAGGGAAAGCAGATTTTTTTGATTCTAGTTATTTTAATTCTCAAAATATCGTAGTAGACATTTCTACAAATTATAAATCTGGCAAAGTAACAGGGGATGTCTTATTCGATGATGTTGTTGAAAAAGTCGCTGCAATTAGTCCGGTACCTGGCGGTGTAGGCAGGATTACTAAGAGTTTACTTATAAAAGAAATACTTAGCTACTACTTGTAGTTTAAAAGAAGTCTGTGATATTATTTATTATAAGAGGTAATTATGATAATAGAATTAACTCTTGTGGGTTTAATTATTAGATATTTTAAAGATAAAAATTTTAAATTTATTAATAATTTCAATTTAAAAAATGTATATTTTTTATTTATAATTGTTATCTCGAAATTATTAGTTAAAAATTTTTTTAGTATTGAATTTTTATCTAATAATTATTACTTGATTGATTCAATATTTTTATTTTTGTTATCAATATTTTTCTTTTTAAATGGGAAGAGGCTCTATATTTGTGGACTAGGAACACTACTTAATTCATTGGTTATTTTTTTAAATAAAAAAATGCCTGTTTCAGAAAAATTTGCACATTTAGTAATGAATTATGACAAATATGAAATGATAAAAAGCGGAAAAATTTTAAGTCATGGTTTTATTGATAATGCTAAACTTAAATTTTTATCTGATATTATTCCTATTCCAATGCCTTACATCTATCCAAGATTAATAAGTATAGGAGATATATTGATTTCAATAGGAATATTTATATATATTTTGTCGTCTAAGGAGAATTAAAAGTGGACTTTATACTAAAATTTTTCGAGCTAATAAGGTTTAAAGACATTGTGGATGTCGCCTTAGTAGCAATCATGTTTTATTATGTTATAAAGATTATTAAAGGAACAAGAGCAGAACAGCTTTTTAAAGGAATTTTGGTAATTTTAATACTTACAAAAATTTCAGACTTATTAAGACTTTATACTATAAAATGGATCTTTTCTAATATAATGAATTTTGGTTTTATTGCAATTTTAATTGTATTTCAACCAGAACTTAGAAGGGGGTTAGAGTTTTTAGGTAGAACTAGCTCAATTAAAAATGCTTTATTAAATAAAGATAATAAAGTTCCTTCTCAGGTAACAGAAGTAGTAGATGCAGTGGCTTCTCTTTCTAGACAAAAAATTGGAGCTTTAATAATATTTGAACGAAAAACAGGATTAGATGATATAGCTGATACAGGTACTAGATTAGATAGCTATATAAGTAGTTCTCTATTAATAAATATATTTATTCCAAATACACCTCTTCACGATGGAGCGGTTATAATTAAAGGTGATAGAATTAAGGCGGCAGCATGTTTTTTACCACTATCTGATTCAAATAGTATCGCGAAAGAACTTGGAACAAGACATAGAGCGGGTATTGGTGTTACGGAAAGATCCGACGCTTTATCTCTTATAGTTTCTGAAGAAAATGGAAGTATCTCTATAGCTGAAAATGGTGAAATAAGCAGATACTTAGATATAGAAACTCTTGAAAATATCCTTACATCTCTGTATTCTAATTCAATGGATGATACAGTGTTTACTAAATTTTTTGCTAGATCAAAGGGAAAAGGTGAAGATATTGAAAATGAATAAAGATATGTTTAAGAATATATTGGGTCAAAATACTACTATGAAATTATTTTCAATAATATTTGCGCTTTTACTTTTTTCATATGTAAGAAATGAAGTGGATCCAGAGACAATAGAAACTATAAAGGGGATACCTGTTAGGTATGATAATGTTCTTTCTCTAAAGGATAATAATCTCGTACTTATGTCTCCAAGTGAGCTTACAGTTAATGTTACTTTAAAAGGAAAAACATCTGATATGAGAAATATCAGAAAAGAGGCAATTGTAGCCTATGTTGATTTTAAAAATGCTACATCCGGTGAACAGAAAATACCGATATTTATAAATGTACTAGATAAAGGAATTAGAGCAGAAAGATTTGAACCTGATTCAGCTATTTTTAAAATTGATGAAAAAATAAGTAAAAATATGAAGGTATCTATTAATACGGTTGGTAGTCTTGCTAAAGATTATGTCCTTGGTAAGATGTCACCTGAAACTGAAATAGAAGTAACAGGCGCCAAATCATTAGTAGATACCATTGATAAATTAGTATGTACAGTTAATATTTCAGGAATTTCAGAAACTACTATTCTTACTGAAAAAGTTAAAGTTTTAGATAAGAATCATGATGAATTATCTGGAGTTACACTAAATCCTGAAAAAATTGAAGTGGGAGTTCCTGTTTTAAAAACAGAAACTGTTCCAATTAAAATGAGACCTTTTGGATATTCAAATATAGTAAATCAAAGTCACGTGGCTGTTGATCCTAATGCTGTTTTAATTAAAGGGAATAGTGCAGTTATCAACAAAGTTAAAGAGATACCTACAGTTCCATTTAATATAAAAGATTTGGAAAAGGGACCAATTCATGTGCAGTTAGATCTTCCAGAAGGCGTTAGCTTAGTAGATGCTTCAAATAATTTTATAATTAAATTGACATCTGATGAAAATACAAATAATTAAGGAGGTAATATGGAATTTATAGGAGACGGACTAACATTTGATGATATTCTTTTGATGCCATCATATTCAGAAATTTTGCCACATGAGGCTGATCTTACAACTTACTTAACAAATGATATTAAGCTAAACATACCACTAATGAGTGCTGGTATGGACACAGTAACAGAATCAGCGATGGCTATAGCAATGGCAAGAGTTGGAGGTATAGGTATAATTCACAAAAATATGCCTATAGCAGAACAAGCAAAAGAAGTAGACAGAGTAAAGAGATCTGAACATGGAGTTATTACTGATCCTTTCTTTTTGACTAAAGATCATAAAATCAAAGATGCCCTTGATATAATGTCTAATTACAAAATTTCTGGTGTTCCTATTGTAAATGAAAAAGGACATTTAGAAGGAATAATCACTAATAGGGATATCAGATTTGAAACTAATTATGAAAGACCAATTTGTGAAGTTATGACATCTGAAAATCTAATAACTGCACCAGAAAATATAAACTTAGACGATGCACTTAAAATATTAAAGAGTCATAAAATAGAAAAACTTCCATTAGTAGACGATAATTACTATCTAAAGGGACTTATTACCATAAAAGATATTGAAAAAATGAAAGATTATCCTGATTCTGCAAGAGACGCATCAGGAAGATTATTAGTTGGAGCTGCTGTAGGTATAACTAAAGATATACTAGACAGGGTAGATGCTCTTGTTAAATCAAAGGTAGATGTTATTACAGTTGATACTGCTCATGGAGAATCCAAAGGAGTACTAGATGCTATAAGAAATATAAAACATCATTATCCAAATGTACAACTTATAGCTGGAAATGTTGCAACTTATGTCGGAACAAAAAATCTTTTCAAAGCTGGAGCAGACTGTGTCAAAGTTGGTATTGGACCTGGATCAATATGTACAACTAGAGTGGTATCTGGTGTTGGTGTTCCACAAATAACAGCAATTCTTGAAGCTGCAAAAGCTGCAAGAGAATTCGGAAAACCAATTATAGGAGATGGTGGTATTAAGTATTCAGGAGATGTTGCTAAAGCTATAGCTGCTGGAGCAAACGTAATAATGATAGGATCACTATTTGCTGGTACTGATGAATCACCGGGAGAAGAAATATTTGTTGAAGGTAGAAGATATAAAACTTACAGAGGTATGGGTTCAATAGGCGCTATGAAAGCTGGATCTTCAGACAGATATTTCCAAAATGATACAAAGAAATTAGTACCTGAAGGAGTAGAAGGTAGAGTACCATTCAAAGGTTCTGTTGGAGATGTTGTTTACCAACTTATGGGTGGCTTGAGATCAGGAATGGGCTATACAGGTTCAAGAAATATAGAAGAATTAATGAATAATTCTAAATTTATGAAGATAACTCCTGCAACCCTTATTGAAAACCATCCACACAATATAACAATAACTAGAGAATCACCAAACTATATAAGTAAATAATAAAACAAAAAAAAGAAGCCTTTTAGAAGGTTTCTTTTTTAGTTTAAATATCTTTTGTTTTATATGAAAATTATTTATTTTATAACTACATATTACTATTTATTTTTTTAGTAACATCCATAGTTTTCCATTTTCCAGACTTAAAGAATATTAGTATAATTACAAAATATACTATATCTGCAAGAGGAAATGAAAATGCAATGGATCTATATGATAGTTTTAGTACATATACACATATGGCAACGAATGGAAGCTGTAGTAGCCATTGAGAGACCAGCGAACCTACCAAGTAAGGTTTTGTATAGCCTGAACCCATAAACACTATGGATTGTCCGAATGCATATCCTGTTAGAGGTATGGTAAGGGTTACGATAGGTACTAATTCTTTTCCCATTTGAATTATTTCAGGGTCTTTATTAAAAATACTAAAAAGATATTGAGGGAAAATTGCAAATAGTATTGAGAAAAATGCCATAATTAAAAAATTTATCCTAGAAGCTATTGATGCTGAAGTTTCAGCATTTTCTATTTCTCTTCTACCTAAGAAATGACCAACGACAATGCTTCCTCCCATCATCAGTCCATTTACTGGCATGTATATAAATGTTTGTAGCTTTGCAATTATTCCAACAGCAGTAATTACAGAGTCGCCGTAATGGGAAACAAATTTTACCATTATTGCCATAAATAGACCGCCTGCAAACTGTTTAAGCGCGTTTGGAAGACCAATCTTAAGTAAGTCTAAGTCTATGTTCCAGTTTAATTTAAACAATCCTTTTAATGATACGTATATTTCATTTTTTCCTGATAATAAAATAGATAATCCATATATTAATGAAAACATTACAGAAATGACTGTAGCCATTCCTGCACCTTTAACTCCCATATTAAATCCAGGGATGTTTGTAAATGGAATGGTTTCAAACATAAGAATTGGATCTAATATAATATTTAAAATTGTTGAAAAAATCATAATTTTCATCGGAGTTTTTGGATCTCCCTGGCATCTAAATATTGTGTTTACAGAATAAGATGCATACATTGCGGGAAGAAAAAATATTCTTATATATCCATAATCCATAGCTAATTTAACTGTGGATGGATTTTTTAAATAGAAATTTAATAGTGGATTAATGGTGAAGTACAGTAAAACACCTGAAATAAATCCCATAAAAACTTTGAAAGACATAGTTTGCTCTGAAACAAGTCTTGTCATTTCTTTGTCGCCTTTTCCATAATTTTGAGAAATCATAGATACTGAACTAGCACCGATAAGTTCATTAAAAAATAAAAAAAGCCAAAATATTGTTGAAAATATAGTAACGGCTGCAATTGCCTGTTTTGATATCTGTCCAACCCAAGCCATATCAACTAAATCATAAACCGTTTGAAGTAACATAGAAACCATTGCAGGGTAAGAAAGTTGCCAAATTCTATTTCTTATATCGGCTCTTGTTGTTAAATTTATATTATTGCTCATAAAACCTTCCTTTATTCGATAAGTAATATTTTAACATAATATAATGTGACTAACAAATATACGATATATTTTAATAGAATTTTAAAAATTATTATTTACTAATAAGCAAAAACTTATAAAATTGCCATAGTGTACAAAGTGTACAACATCTTTATTTTGTGATAATATTAAAGTAATATATATTTGTTAAATACTGAAGTTTAGCCAATAAAATAGATACTGTATCTCTTAAATTTTAAACTTATGAGATTACTTGGAGGATTAAATGAAAACAAAAATACTTCTTGTTGAAGACGAAGATGCTATAAGAAAATTTATTAAAATAAATCTAGAAAGAGAAGGATACGATGTTTACGAAGCTGGAACAGGAGAAGAAGGCATAGAAATTGCTGATTCAGAAGATATAAAAATAGTTGTCTTGGATGTAATGTTACCTGGAATTGACGGATTTAAAGTTTGTGAAACATTACGAAAGAAATATAAGGACTTAGGAATTATAATGCTTACAGCTAAAGCAGAAGATTATGATAAAATAATGGGTCTACAATATGGAACAGACGACTATATGACTAAACCTTTTAATCCAACAGAACTTACTCTTAGGATTAAATCTTTAGAAAGAAGAGTTATTCCAGAAGATGAAGATGACAAGAAAAATATTATTGAATCTGATATTTTCAAGATGGATACATATTCTAGAAAGTTTTACAAAGCTGGGAAAGAATTAGATTTAACTCCAACAGAATTTTTAATTATGAAAACATTTTTGGAAAATAAAGGAAGAGCTATAACTAGGGAAGAGCTTTTAAATAAAGTTTGGGGAGAAGAGTTTATTGGTGATTCTAAAATCGTTGATGTAAATATAAGAAGGCTTAGATCTAAAATTGAAGGAGATTCAGCAGACCCAAAATACATTGAAACCGTATGGGGATTAGGATACAGATGGAATGATGAAAAATAGTATAAGTAATAGGTTAAGAAATAATTTTACTATTCTTACGCTTCTAGTTGTTCTTTTAACTGATATATTTTTAATACTTGGTATAAAGGAATTCTACTACAAGGCAGTTGAAAGTCAGCTAGTAAATAGACTTGAAATATCAATGGACTATTATTATAAAAACTATGCTGATAGATCATTAGAATCCCTTGTTTCAGATGAAATTGATTTATTATTTCTAGATGTACCATCAGAAATTCAAATCTTAAATAAAGATGGAGTAATTCTGATGGATAACATAGGAGTTACAGATAAAAATCCAATAAATACTTCTGATATTAGGGATGCAAACACAAAAAATTATGGAACTTGGATAGGAAAAAATAATATAAGAAATGAGTTTGTCATTGCTGTAACTAGTAAAATAGAAAATTCGAATAACGAAACTATTGGGTATATGAGATTCTTATCAAGTTTGAAATCTCAAAATAGCGTAATTATTAATACTGCAATAGCAATATTTGCATTTTCTGCAGTTGTTATGATTATTGCAATTACTGCAGCTACTTATATAGCAGACACTATTGTAAAACCAATTAGAGAGTTAACTACAATAGCTTCTCTGTACATCGATGGTCAATATAAATCACGGGCAAATATTAACACTGGAGATGAAATAGAGTCACTCGCTGATGCTTTGAACGCGCTTGCTGACGAAATAGTGAATAAAGATAAAATTAAAAATGATTTTATATCATCTATTTCTCATGAACTTAGAACTCCACTTACATCCATTAAAGGGTGGGCAGTAGTTTTAAAAGATTCATTGGAGAATGAAGAACTTATGGAGGATGGTCTTTCTATTATAGAAAAAGAATCTGATAGACTTTCTAAAATGGTAGAAGATTTACTAGATTTTTCTCGTTTCATTTCTGGAAGGATTACTCTTGATAAGGATACATTTAATATTACCTCCACAGTTATTTCTGTTGCAAAACAGATGAAACTTCGCGCTAATCTAAATGGACTGGAGTTTATAACTGAAATTTATCCTGACATAGTTATAACTGTAGGAGATGAAAATAGAATTAAGCAAATACTAATTAATCTCCTCGACAACGCAATTAAATTCACATCTGAAAAAGGATGGGTCAAGATAAAAACAGAAGTTGAGAATGAAAATTTCGTCATAATTGTATCTGATAATGGCGTTGGAATAAGTAAAGAAGAAATTAATTTAGTAAAAGAAAAGTTTTATAAAGGTAGACATTCGAAAAGTCATTCTGGCTTGGGCCTATCTATATCAGAGGAAATAGCAAAACTTCACGGCGGTTCTTTAGATATTTTTTCAGAAGAAAATATTGGGACTGTGGTTAAGGTTAAGATACCGATAGTTACAGAAGGAATAGCATAATTGAAAAAAATATTATTAATAATAACATGTATCTTCATGCTCACAGGTTGCACAATAATTAAAGAAGAGTTTACAGAAATAGAAAAACCTACAATTTCAAACACACCACTTAGTGGACAATATACTATTTCCAAAATAATCGTGGATAATAAAGATATCGTAGATTCATTTGGTTTAAAAGATTTCATAGGAAAAGAAGTTGGATTTAGCACAAACGGCGCATTGATCGGGGAGTACTATATTCAAAATCCTAACTTTAAAGTTAAGAATGTAAATGCACTCAATTATTTACTTAACAAATATAACACTAACAAAGAAAAATTAGAAATTAAAAGTGATATGTTGGAAGTAATAGATGTGTATAGTAGTGGTGATTTCTTTTGCGAGATAATTAAAGAAAGCCCTGAAAACACATATGTTGTTATGAATGGAATGGGTTCTTCATTTATTAAATTATCTAAAGTCAAAGATGATATTGATGAAAAAGATTTTGAAGAAATGGTTCTTAGAAATGTAGATAGTGGTCTTGTTTATATGGATGGTTCTAAAAAGGATTCGTTAAATGGTTTTCTTTTAGGACTAAAATTTAATGAAAATAACAAGGTTTCCTACGCAACATATTTTTTCAAGTTTGAAGGCAACAATCTTCAAGAAGTTCAAAAGTTGGATAAACTTATCTGTCCAAAAGACAATGAATTTGTAGAAGTAGGAGTGCATTCTACAGATCATGGTGATTATGTAGTAGGCAAAACTATGGTTTCTGAAAAGACTCTTACAAAAGATGAAGCCACTGGAACTAAGAAAGAAATCAACTATCTAAGTTCAGATTATTATGGAATGGATATAAAATCACAAAAAGGTGAGCTTATTAGTTTAAATTTTAGGTCATTAGGTAGAGAAGACGCCGATAAAAGCCTTTCTCTTGAAGACTTATTTGAAGATGGAGATAAAATATTTTCTGAAAGTGCCAAATCCAAAATTTCTACTGACAAGAATGTTATAATAGATGATTTTAATTTTGGGCTTAGAAGAAATAGAGGTTTTTGGAAATTCTTTGGCAGGGCGCAATACGTTGACTACGATAAGTATACTGACTTCGATATAAATGTACTTGTCCCTAAAAAGATTGTTAAATATGAAAGTTTGTCCATACCTATAATCAATATTAGAAAGACACTTCCTGCTGTAACAGATGCTTTCACAACGCCTAATAATAAATTTATTATAACCTTGGAAAATAATAGGATAATGGTTTATAATTTAGATAGAGGAAAGATAGATAAGAAAGAGATTTATAAAGATGATATAAAGAACCCAGTAGCCATTATGACTGAATGGAGTACAGGAGATTATACTAATACATGGCAGAAGTTTATTAGTACATTGGGAGGAACAAATGGGGAAATTATTAAGTAAAATAACAGAAATTTTTCCGGGCAATACTGAGTACATGGGTGTTGCATTGGTCATGATAGGAGTTGCGGTTTTTGTGACTCTAGTGCTTAATTTTGTAGCTAGAAAACTTAAATTTGTTAAGTATCTACCAGGTATTGTACTCATATTTGTAGGCTTATTCTCGATCTTTTCAGTAATAGACAATCTGTTTGATCCTGTTAGCTTGAACAACATTTTTATATTTATAACATGTGTTGCTGCAGGTTTAGTCAGCATATTATTTGCTCTAATTATTGGAATAGTAAGCAATTAAAAATTAAGAAGGTAAGTTTTATAAACCTACCTTCTTTTATTTTTTTGTGTTATTAAAACTATTTATTAATTTTTCCTTCTTTATTCTAGTTAATTTTTTTATTGATATCTCCCTTTTTAAAGCTTCTGATTTTGTATATCCATTCTCATAATAAACTAACTCTACAGGAGTCCTACCTCTAGTATATTTTGCGCCTGTGCATTGATTGTGTTTAGTAAGCCTCTTCTCTAAGTCTGTAGTTATACCTGTATAAAGGGTATTATCCCTACATTTTACTATATAAACATAATACTTATTCATCGATAACCTTATTGATTAAACTTATGCTGTACCCACGTCTGTATAAAAAGTTCATTATTTTAGCCTTTCTATTCTTAGCATCAGGCTTAAGAGATCTTTCTTTAGCTTCTTTATCTTTTCTAATATTTTTTAGTTCATTGTCATCGGATATTGTTTCTAATGCTAAATCTATATATTTATCAGGAACTCCTTTTTCTTTTAATTTAAATTTTATTTTATTTTTGCCCCATCTGTTAAATTTACTCTTATCCTGAGCATAACTATAAGCATAGTCTTTATCATCTAGTAAGTCTAAACTATATATATATTTAATAGTTTCATCTATTATTTCATCATCTATATATGAATTTTTTAACTTCATTCGAAGTTCAAATTCAGTCTTTAAATTTTTTAGAAACTTAAAAGATATTGTTTTGGCTTCGTGAAATTTATCATAATAGCTAAACTTTTCGCAAGTTTCTTCGTCTATTTCTTTACCAACATATAGATTAAATTTTACGAATGTTGATTCATATACATAGAAAGTTTCTTTATCAGTCTCTACCATGTATTTCCTGGTATTTTTATCAAAGCTAATTTTTAAAATATTCATATTTACCTCATTTCGATTGTATCACATGGTTATTTAATTCTCAATTGATATTCCAAGAGGAAAAGTTGATTTTAACAGTAATTCTATATCTTTCTATGTAAAAAATAATGATTTTATGTTATTATAAAGTAAGTAATAATGAGGTGAAATATGTTTGAAATAGTCTCACAAGTACTTAAGTATGTTTTTATTGTGATTATTTATATTTTTATAATAAGTATTATTAGGCTTATGTATTTAGATATTAAATCTATGAGCGAGGTAGGAGCGAGTATAGACTCCTGTTATTTAAAGGTTGTAAATAGGCTCGATTCTCTTAGTTTTAAAATGCAAGAATACTATGTTCTAGACAAAAAAATTACTATGGGAAGATCTAACAGATGTACAATTCCCATTAAAGATAATTTCGTAAGCAAGGTTCATCTACAAATTTTTGAAGATGAGGGTTCTTATTTTATCGAGGATTTAAACTCAGCAAATGGTACATTTTTAAATGGAAATAAAATAGAAGATATTATTGAACTTAGAAATGGTGACACCATAGGTGTAGGTTTAATTCAATTTATATTCGTTGATAATAGGGGGTAATAGATGTTAAGCTTTTTTACTAGACTTAGACGACCTAGAGATCTTCTATTATTATTTGAACTTTTAGCATTCGTTTTATTGTTCTTTTACAACAATAATCATATAGATATATATATCACTATTTTATTTGTAGGATTAATCTTAATTATATATATATCTAATTTTCTACTTGGAAGAATTTCAAAAGGGGATAACTATATATTTATGATAGTTTCTATGCTTTTATCGCTTGGGCTTATAACTATCTATAGAATAAGTCCTCATTTAGGATTCTTGCAATTAGTTTGGATTCTATTAGGTCTTCTTTCTTTTTATGTTTGCTATTTTGCGTTAAGAGCATTTAGAAAACTAGAGGATTATTCAAGGCTTTATGCTTTAGGAATTTTTATTCTTTTAGTTTCTACTTTGATTTTTGCAGTAGTTTTTAAAACGGGAAGACAATATGGGTCTTACAATTGGATTAGAATTGGTTCATTTTCTGTACAACCATCAGAGTTTGCAAAGATTTTGATGATGTTTTTATTAGCTTCTTATTTTACAAAATATAGATATAAAATGGACATTGTAAACAAAAACAAGCCTGCTTATAATCTACTTTTTATAACTTATTTCTTTATAGGCATATTATTTATCGAAAGAGATTTAGGTATGTCTGTAATTTTTCTTTCACTATATTTAGTAACAGTATATATTTATGAAAATGATAGAAAAATTTTGCTAATAAATTTCATTTTAATTGTACTTGGATCTGTACTTGGATACACACAATTTGACCACGTAAAGGTTAGAGTATCAATTTGGGTCAATCCATGGAATGATCCATATAGATATGGTGCACAGATTGTACAGTCACTTTTTGCAATTGCTGAAGGTGGATTCTTTGGAAAGGGAATAGGAAGAGGATTTCCAAGTCTTGTTCCAGTTAGAGAATCGGATTCAATATTTCCATTTATTTGTGAAGAGATGGGAATATTTATTGGAATAGGAATTATTATGATGTTCATGCTTCTTGCATATAGAGGTTATAAAATTGCACTTAGTCAAGAATATCTATTTTATAGAATACTAGCAATATGTGTCAGCACTTTATTTGCTATTCAGGCATTTTTAAACATAGGAGGAGTTGTAAAATTCATTCCTATGACTGGTATAACACTTCCGTTTATATCATACGGAGGTTCTTCGATGCTTAGTAGTTTTATTTGTCTGGCAATACTTCAGGTTGCAAGCGAAGATATGTCGTATAAATATGAGTGAGGTAGTATGTTTAAAGATAATAAAAGAATACTCGTTGTACTAGTTTCTGTAATAGTTTTATATCTTTCACTTATTCTGTACCTAAGTTACTTTACTGTTTTTGTTGGACAAAATATAATTGACAATCCAGCGAACAGAAGAGAAACAATTATAGAGCAAAATATTGAGAGAGGATCTATCTTAGATAGAGAAGGCAATATCCTTGCTTATTCAGAAGGGGATAAAGCAAAAGCTGTAAGAAAGTACAACTTTCCAATTTCATATTCTCATATTATTGGCTATTCAGACAAAGTTATGGGTAAAGCTGGAATAGAAAAAAGCTATGATAATTATTTGCTTGGATTAGAAGTACCTAGATCAATTAAGGTTTTGAAGTCAGTTTATAATAAAAAAGTTGAGCTAGATAAAGGAAATAATGTCTACTTAACTACCAATACAAATATACAAAACTATTCTAGAGAAATTCTAAGCAAAACTGGAGCCGCAGGAGCAATCGTAGCTATGGATCCTAAAACAGGAGATATACTTGCTATGGTTTCTCTACCTGACTTTAACTCTGAATCAATTGCAAAAGATAATAAGGCGCTATCAGAGCAAAATAAGGGTGCTCTTTATAATAGAGCTATTTGGACTAAGTATCCACCTGGATCTACATTTAAAATAATAACAGCGGCTTCTATATTAGAAAATCATATAGACCAAAACTATATTGATGAAGGTAGCCAGGAAATAGATGGTAGAGTATTCAAGAATGCTCTAAAAAAAACTTATGGAAAACTTGATTTGAAATCAGCGTTAGTTAATTCTGTAAATACCTATTTTGTTAAAAAGACTACTGATCTAGGAGCAGAAGCTTTAGGCAAGACTGCAGATAGATTTATGTTTAACCAGAATTTTAAATTTGACCTACCATATCATGGTTCATTATTTAAGTATAATGATATCTCTAAAACAGAGCTAGCTTCTTCAGGTATAGGACATGGAACAGTTTCTGCTACTCCACTTGAGATGTGCATGGTTGCTTCGGCTATAGCTAATGATGGCAAGTTAATGCAACCGAATTTAGTGGGATCCGTTATAAGTCCTAAGGGAGAAATAGTTTTAAAAAAGGAACCTGAGGTATTAAGCGAAGCTCTTACTCCCGAAGTAGCAGCTGAAATCAAAGACTATATGCTAGCAGTAGTAGGATCAGGTTCAGGTAGAAATGCTTATAGAAGGGGCTATGGTATTGCAGGTAAGACTGGTACAGCTCAAAAATCTCAAGAAGGTCAAGAAAACTTCGCGTGGTTTGTTGGATTTGCTCCAGCTAAGGATCCTAAGATAGCTATAGCAGTAGTATTAGAAGATGTAAATGACTACGGCAGTAGTATCGCAGCACCAATAGCAGGAGATATTATGAAATACTCCATAGACTTAGGAATTTAAAATGTATTTAGATAATTATGTGACTGCCATTATAGCAGCGGCTGGAATGGGAACAAGAATGAAAAGGAAACTGAATAAGCAGTTTTTAACCATAGATAACACTCCTGTTCTGGAACACACTTTAAGAAAATTTGATAAATCAAAATACGTAGATTATATAATCGTAATTATTAAAGAAACTGACATCAGCTATCTTGGAGAAGTTTTGTCGAAATTAAAGCTAAATAAGAAGTTCAAAATAGTTTATGGTGGTCCAACAAGGCCAGATTCAATCTTCAATGCACTTAAAAACTTACCAGAAGAAACTGAAATTGTATTAACACATGATGGGGCTAGACCATTTATAGATACAGAGCTGATAGATCTTTCAATTGAAAAGGTAAATGAAACAGGATCACTTGTTGTAGGTGTACCTGTAAAAGATACAATCAAAGTTTCAAAATCAAATATGAATGTAGATTTTACACCTGTTAGAAGTGAATTATTTCAAATTCAAACGCCTCAAGTATTTTTAAAAGATATTATAGTATCAGCTTATAATAGGCTTATGGAAGAAGACTTCACAGGCACTGACGATGCAAGTTTTGTTGAAAAAAATGGTGGCAAGGTTAAAATTTTGATGGGAAGCTATAAAAATATAAAGATAACTACACCAGAAGATTTACTAATAGCTGAAGTTTTAATAAATAGTACAGATATTTAATAAAGGAGGATTTATGAGAATAGGCATAGGATACGATGTCCACAGATTGGTAGAAGGCAGAAAACTCATAATGGGAGGAGTAGAAATTCCGCATAAAAAGGGACTTCTTGGTCATTCTGATGCGGATGTATTAGTACATGCTATTATGGATGCTATGCTTGGAGCAATTTGCTATAACGACATTGGATATATATTTCCTGATACTGACCCAAAATATAAAAATATTAGTTCATTGGTTTTACTTAAAGAAGTAAGTGATATAATAAATACCAAGGGTTTTTATATTGTAAATATTGATTCTGTAATTATCGCAGATGAGCCTAAGTTCAGCCCATATAGAGATGAAATGAGAAAAAAGATAGCAGATACTTTAGAGACTTCACTAGGCAATATTTCTATAAAAGCCACTACTACTGAAGGCTTAGGATTCACAGGAACTGGAGAGGGAATAGCGGCTAAAGCGGTAGTATTACTAGGAGAAAAGGTGGTGGATCAAGCGTGAAATTCTTTTTAGATACAGCAAATATCGAAGAAATTAAAGAGATTAATTCCTGGGGAGTTATTGAAGGAGTTACTACAAATCCTTCGCTAATTGCTAAAGAGGGAAGAGTCTTTGAAGAAGTTATAGACGAAATTTCTAAGATTATAGACGGTCCAGTTTCTGCAGAGGTAGTATCTACTGATGCAGATGGCATGGTCAAAGAGGGGAGAATACTTTCTAAAATAAAAGAAAATGTTATAATAAAAATCCCTATGACTGAAGAAGGTTTAAAAGCTACAAGCATACTTTCAAAAGAGAACATAAAGACAAATGTAACACTTGTTTTTTCAGCATCACAAGCTATTTTAGCAGCAAGAGCTGGAGCAACATATGTAAGTCCTTTTTTAGGAAGACTTGATGATATAGGAGTGTCATCAAAGGCTTTAATAGAAGAAATTTCAACAATTTTTAGAAATTATAATATAGAAACTAAAATAATTGCAGCTAGTATTCGAAATACTACTCATATAGTAGATTCTATGCTTGCTGGAGCAGATATTGCTACTGTTCCAACAAAAGTTATGAAACAAATGGTTAAGCACCCACTAACAGATAGTGGTCTTATAAAATTTTTAGAAGACTTTAAAGATGTAAAAACAAAGGAGATATAATGAACAGAAATTTAGCACTAAATCTTGCAAGGGCAACAGAAGCTGCTGCTTTATCTGCTGGATCATTTTTAGGACAAGGAAAAAAGAACGAAGCTGACGGTGCTGCCGTTGATGCAATGAGAAGATTATTTGATACAGTAGATATCAATGGAGAAGTAGTAATAGGTGAAGGAGAAATTGACGAAGCTCCAATGCTATATATTGGAGAAAAGATCGGTACAAAAAAACCTAATGCAGATGAAGTTGATATTGCAGTTGATCCACTAGATGGTACAACCTCAATTGCAAATGGTATGAATAATGCAATTTCAGTACTAGCAGCTGCACCTAAAGGATGTTTACTTAATGCACCCGACGTTTATATGGACAAGATTGCTTGCGGTCCTGGAGCAAAGGGATGTATAGATTTAACAGACTCAGTAGAAAACAATATAAATAGAGTAGCTAAAGCTCTTGGAAAAAAAGTTGAAGATATAACAGTTTCAGTCTTAAAAAGAGAAAGACATGACAAACTTGTAGAAGAAATAAGAGCTACAGGAGCCAGAATAAAGATGGTTACTGATGGAGATATACTTACTGCTATAGAAACATGTTTTGAAAGCTCAGGCGTAGATATGGTAATGGGTATAGGCGGAGCTCCAGAAGGAGTTATAGCAGCAGCAGCATTAAAGTGTTTAGATGGAGATTTCCAAGGAAGATTACTTCCAACAGATGAACATCAAATGAAAAGATGCAAAGAACTTCATTCAGATTTAAATAAAATTTACAAAATTGATGATCTAGTTAAAGGAAATGATGTAATATTTTCTGCAACAGGTGTAAGTTTTGGAGAACTTTTAGAAGGCGTTAAGTATTTAAAAGGAAACAAGGCTACCACCGAAACACTAGTATTAAGACTTCCAAGCGGTACAGTTAGATTCATTAAAAGTATCCATGATTTAAATAAGAAGCCGGAGTATGCGAAATAATGGTAAACAAAAATAATGGTTTACTATATAGTAAATCACTAGATGATTTAAAAAATATAGCAAGGTCTATGGGCCTTGCTAATGATTTTTTATTTAATAAAGATGACTACATAGAGTATATAGAAACCGGAAATGTAAAAACAAAGACTTATTCAAAAGAAGACTTAGAAAGTTTAAATCTAACTTCAATTAAAGAAATTGCAAAATTCTTCAATATTGAAAGCCCTTATAAATATAATAAAAGCGACCTTATTTTAAAAATCTTATCTACCCAAGACAACTTCAATTTAAATAATGAAAACAATGATAATCTAGACATAAAAAATCTTTCAATAGACAATCTAAAAACCTTGGCAATTGAATACGGATTAGATAATCCAAACAGTCTTACTAAAGATCAGCTTGTGGAATATATCTATAAATACGAAAGTGAAGATGATTTTTCAAACGAAGAAGAAATAAAATCAGAAAACTCTTCAAATATTTCAAAAATTGATACTACAAATCTATCCAATAATGCAGAAAAAATAATTGAAAAAATGGATGAAATTAACTATGTGACAGGATTTTTAGAAATACTTCCAGATGGTTATGGCTTTTTAAGAATGAAAAACTATCTTTCCGGAGATGGAGATGTATATGTAGGCCATTCACAGATAAGAAGATTTAGATTAAGAACAGGAGACAAGGTACAAGGAGTTGTAAAGCCGTCAAAAGAGGGTGAAAATTTCAATGCTCTCATATATATAAATGAAGTAAATGACCTACCTCCTCAAACAGCCACAAGAAGACCTAACTTTGATAATTTGACACCAATATATCCAAATGAAAGATTAAAACTAGAAACTACCACAACAGAAACAGCTATGAGACTTATAGATATCGTATCTCCACTTGGAAAAGGGCAGAGGGGGCTTATAGTTTCTCCACCTAAGAGTGGTAAGACAACACTTTTAAAGAAAATAGCTAAATCAATAGAAAAGAACTATCCAGATACACATCTTATAGTTTTATTAATTGATGAAAGACCAGAGGAAGTAACTGATATGAAGAGATCAGTTAATGGAGAAGTGGTATTCTCGACATTTGATGAGATGGCAAAGAATCATACAAAGGTTGCAGAAATGGTCATTGAGAGAGCAAAGAGACTCGTTGAAAATAAAAGGGATGTAGTAATATTATTAGATTCACTTACAAGACTTGCAAGGGCATACAATTTAGTCACACCTCCAAGCGGCAAAACTTTAACAGGGGGACTTGATCCACTATCTCTACATGCTCCTAAAAAATTCTTTGGAGCAGCTAGAAATATCGAAGAAGGTGGATCTCTTACGATACTTGCAACTGCTTTAGTAGATACAGGTTCTAGAATGGATGACATTATATTTGAAGAGTTTAAAGGTACTGGCAATATGGAAGTGCATCTAAATAGAAAGCTTTCAGAAAAAAGAATATTCCCAGCTATAGATATCTTTAAATCAGGAACTAGAAAAGAAGAATTGCTACTAACTAAAGAAGAGTATGAATTTTCTAATTATATTAGAAGAGCTACCTCAGATGATGACAAATTAAAAGTAACAGAGTTTATGTTATCTAGTTTAGAAAAATATAAAACGAATAAAGAATTTATAAATACATCAAAAATAAATTTAGACCTTCCATAAATAGAAGGTCTTTTTGATATTTTATTTAAATCTATTAGAAGAGAATATGGTTTATCTTTAAATATAACTTCGCTAAATAATAATTTTGCGAAACTAAGTCTTAAAAAATATAAGTATATCGACAAATAAAAAAAGCAAGTTAAACTTGCTTCTTTCATAGTGAAATTTATTAAGGACCTATTTAAGGCTCTATTGGCATGTATATTACCATTCCTGGCTTTAACTTTTGTGAATCTATATTATTTATTTCTTCAACTTTTGAAATAAAATTTCTTATATCTGTACTACTATTTATAAAATCTGCAGATATTTTCCACATAGTATCATTTTCTTTTACTATGTATTCCTGATATCTTGGCTTAATGTAGTCTTTATTTTCAGTGCTGTAAGTTGTAATTCCTGTTGTGAATAAAAGCATTAATATTAATAATGTAAGTATTCTTTTTTTCTTTAAATAAATTGATTTCTTTTTCATTTTACACCTCTATATAATCTAAAATTAAAATATATCTGAATACATGTTTGAATATATGTTTGAACTAGTGTTCTTTTATATTCATATAATATCACGATCATATGTTCGTGTCAACAGAAAAAAGAATATTTGTTCGAATTTTTGTTCTTTTTTATTGTTTTAAATATTTTGTTTTGATATAATTAAATTAGATTATTATAGCTAGGAGGATATTATGTACGAAGATTTATCCCAAAGGGATGTTGACATACTTTTATTTATAAAGAAATATATTGAAAATAACGGTTATCCGCCATCAGTTAGAGAAATATGTAATGGTTGCTCCATTAAAAGTACCTCTACTGTTCATGCGGCTATGGAAAAACTCGAATTGTTAGATTATATTAGAAAAGATCCTTCTAAACCTAGAGCTATAGAAATATTAGATCCTTCTGATGACTTACTTCTTGCAAAGAAGAAAACTGTAGATATACCAATAGTTGGTACTGTAACAGCGGGTATGCCTATTTTGGCTTTTGACAATATAGAGGACACCTTCCCCTTACCTCTTGACTTTGCTAAGGATAAAGATTTATTCATTTTAAAAGTTAAGGGTGAATCAATGATTAATGCTGGTATCCTAGATGGAGATTTTGTAATTATAGAAAAGAGAAGCTCTGCTAGAAATGGCGATAAAGTTCTAGCGCTTATAGGTGATGAAGCTACAATAAAGACCTATTATAAAGAAGAAGATAGATTTAGATTACAACCTGAAAATGAATTTATGGATCCAATTTACACCAAAGAACTTATAATCCTTGGTCATATAGTTGGTCTGTATAGAAAAATGTAAAAAATAAAATCCTGTGTTATACAGGATTTTTTTATGTTTATATTTACTATTTTAAATTTGATCTAACCTCTTCTATAGATATATTATTTTCAGTCGCTATTTTTTTTAAATCTTCGTATTCATAGCTTTCTTTTTTTATATCTTCATATTTCAATATCTTTTTCGTTACTTTTCCATACTTAGTTTCTACGTTCTCAAATGTTCTATCCATTTCAAATCTTCTGTACTTGGTAAATCTTACGCCTATGGATGTGGTATGTTTGAATATTAGCTTAGCCATTGATTTGACATTTGTTCTCTTTGTTATTACTGAAAGTTTGTACGCAGGTCTATTCTTCTTCATATAGATAGGCGTATAGAAAACATCTAGTGCTCCTTCATTCATGCATAGCTCCATAAAGAAACCGAGATCTTCGCCAGTTATGTCATCTAAATTTGTTTCTAATAGAAAAATTTCATTGGTCTTTTTATTTTTATTCTCTTTAAGCTCAATTTCTGAAATTCTAAGTACATTTGGTATTTCAAAATCTTTTGTACCAGCTCCATAAGAAGTTTTGATGCTCTTGTATGGACTCATTAATGGTTTGGCAAAAGTAGCTAAGAGTGCAGCTCCTGTAGGTGTTATAAGTTCGCTTTCCACCACTGATTGTTTAAGTTCAAAAGATGTTTCGTTTAAAATTTCAAGGGTTGCTGGTGCTGGAACTGGAAATAATCCGTGTGCGCAGTTTACAAAGCCGTGGCCTTTGTATATATTTGAGGCATACATTGTGTTCACTTTTAAATATTCGAGGCATACAGAGGCTCCTACAGCGTCAATTATTGAGTCGATTGCACCAACTTCATGAAAATGAACTTCATCAATAGATTTTCCATGAATTTTTGATTCGGCCCTTGCGATGTATTCAAATATTTTTAAAGAATTTTCTTTTACATAATCTGATAGGTCAGAACCATTAATTATTGTATTTATATCATTTAAATTTCTGTGGACATGGCTATGGTGATGCTCATGATTATCCTGGTCATGTTCATGATGGTGACTATGCTCATGCTCATCTCCATGATCATGTTTATCTTCATTCAAATCATCATTATGTTCGTGATTGTGACAATGTTCATGGGTATGATGTTCATCTTCTAGTAATTTTACATTAAAATAAGTTGAATCTATTCCAAGTTTGTCAACCTTCTTATACACCAACTCATATCCATGTATATTTAATTTGTCAATTTCATTTTTTAAATATTCAAATGGAACCCCTAAATCTAAAAGAGCTCCTATAAACATATTTCCAGAAATTCCTGAATAACATTCTAATAATAAATCCATAAATTATTTCTCCTTTAATACTAAATTATGTGAACCAACTGTGTATCCCAAAAGGTCGCAAGTTACAAAAATAAAACCAAATGATTTTAGATTTTTTACAATTTCTAATCTGTGTTCTATTAAAAGTTCAAATTGATTCTCTGTAACTTCTATCCTGGCTAAATTTCCGTGGTATCTAACTCTATGATTTACAAATCCTAAAGACTTTAAATACTCTTCAGAAAGCTCGACCTGTTTTAAAATTTCTTTAGTAATTTCGGTTCCATATGGAACTCTTGATGCTAAACATGCTGCAGAAGGTTTATTATAAGTTTCTACATTCATTTCTTTTAGAAGAGTCCTTATTTCACTTTTAGTAAGACCTACTTCTTTGAGAGGACTCTTTACATTTAGCTCTTTAAGAGCCTTCATCCCTGGTCTATAATCGCCCTCATCGTCTGCATTGGTGCCATCAGCAACTACTTTAAAACCATTTTCTTTAGATATTTCTATAACTTTTGAAAAGATTGAATGTTTGCAATAGTAACATCTGTCCTTTGAATTTTCAACGAAACCTTCTATGCTATATTCATCTGCAGGTATTCTAATTAAATCAATATCGTATTTATCTGCAAATTCCTTAGCATAATTTTCTTCGGATTCTGGTTGCATTGATGATATTAAGTTTATTGCAAGTGTATTTTCTTTTCCTAAAATCTTTTTTGCTGCTACTACTAAAAAACTAGAGTCAACTCCTCCAGAAAATGCTACAGCAATCTTACCGTAGGATTTTAATAAATCCTCTAGTTTTTTGTATTTTTTTTCAATATTTCTATCCATTATGTCTTTCTACCAATCTATTTATTTGAGCAGCATTGTACCCTGCTCCGAAACCATTGTCGATATTTACAACATTTATGCCTTCTGCACAGGAATTGAGCATGGTTAAAAGAGCTGAAACTCCTTTGAAATTAGCTCCATAACCCACTGAAGTTGGAAGAGCTATCACAGGAACATCTACAAGACCAGCTATAACTCCAGGTAGCGCTCCTTCCATTCCTGCTACGGCTATGATGGCATTTGCATCTTTAAAATGATTTAAATTATTTAAAAGCCTATGTAGGCCAGAGATGCCTACATCATATAGTCTATCTACATTGGCTCCGAAGAATTCTGCTGTTTGAGCTGCTTCTTCTGCAAATCTAATATCTGCTGTACCTCCTGTAGCAACGACAATTTTACCTATTCTGTTCTTTTTATTTCTATCTATCTTTAAAACACCTGATATTTCGTCAAATAAAACATCAGGAATTTCTTTTTTTATAAGTTCATATTGTCTTTTATTTGCTCTAGTTCCTAAAACATTGCCTTCCCTTTGCGAAAAACTCTTATAGATTCCTAGAAGATGTTCATCTGCTTTTCCTTCACAGAAGATAACTTCGCCAAATCCAGATCTAATTGATCTGTGATAATCTAGCTTAGCATAGTCTAAATCCTCATAAGGTAGATTTTTTAAATACTTTTCTGTTTCTTCAAGAGAAATTTTTCCTTCTTTATATTTATTTAAAAATTCTTTTATATCCATATTTCACTCCTTAAATAATTATAACATTTGTTATATTTTTTCTCAATTTTGTTCTTTAATTAAAAAATAAATGATATACTATATTTGAGGTGGTAAGTATGGATTTTTTTATAAAAGATGATATTGTTAATATAAAAAATATAGATTTAAGAGGAATCTCTATTTCCGATTTTGAAAAAGAACTAAGTCTAATTATAAATTATAAATTCAATATCCTAGGAATTACTAAAAATTCAATAACTATAAGATTTTTTAGAAAAAATATTTTAAATGATGAGTTCGCACAAAGTCTTAGAAATAATATTATAAAAATTTTGAATAGAAATAATAAAGATAATTCATCTACATATAAAAAATTTATAATTATTCCTACTGGAGATGAAATATTAGAAGGGATAGTTGAAGATCAAAACAGCCCTATTATTGCAGGAATGATTATTAGAAAACTCCCTGGTTCTTCAATTATTAGATCTAAACCTTCTCCAGATAATAGTGAAGGTTTCTTAGAAATTTTGAATCAAAATTTAAGTAAAAATCCGGATTATATAATCATTATTGGAGGAACTGGTGGAGGGAGGAATTTTTCTGAATCTCTTTCCAAAGATATTGTTCACGAGGTTTTAAAAAATAATTATGAAAATATATTATCCAGAAATATTTATGGAAGAAATGGTCATCTATTCTCCACTCTTACTATCGCTATAGAAAATAATACAACAATTCTTTCTTTACCTGGACCAAAGGATGAGTGTACAGCCTTGTTTGAAGTATTTTTGGAAAATATAAATGAAGATGAAAGAGTAATATTAGACAAATTACGAGGTAGACTCATAGAAATACACGAAACAAAGTATGATCAATTAGCTGACAAAGAACTTTCTGAAGAAGAATTAATTAAACAAATTATAAAATTTAGAAACATGGGTCTTGGTGCTAGACAAATTGCAAAACAGCTTAATAAGATTGGCTCTAATTTAAAATTTTATCAAGTACAGTATAGATTAAATAAATTAGAAAATAAGATATAAAAAATCCTTTGCTACATAGTAGTCAAAGGATTTCTCTTTTTATTTAATCTTCATATCCATAGGATTCGTAAAATTCTTTTTTATATTCTAAAAATCTATCTTCTAAAATAGCATTTCTAATATTTTCCATTAATTTAGTTAGAAAATATATATTGTGGATAGATAGAAGTCTGTAGGCTAATATTTCATTGACATTGAAAAGATGTCTGATATATGCCTTCGTATAATTTTTACAAGTGTAGCAATCACAGTTTTCATCTAGACTTGTAAAATCTTCTTTATATTTTCCGTTCTTAGCAATTACTCTACCAACTGAGGTCATAGCAGTTCCATTTCTTGCAATTCTAGTAGGAAGAACACAATCTGCCATATCTATACCATGCTCTACTGCCTCAAATAAATAATCAGGAGTACCAACTCCCATTAAATATCTTGGCTTATCTTCAGGTAAAAAATCTGTTGTATAATCAAGTATGTCAACCATTATATCTTTAGGTTCACCTACAGATAGACCACCTACAGCATATCCAGGAAAATCCATTGCTACCAAATTTTCTGCAGATTTTTTTCTTAAATCTTTATACATTCCACCTTGAACTATTCCAAATAATGCTTGGTTATCAGTATTTTTATGATGATCTTTGCATCTCTTAGCCCATCTTGTGGTTCTGTTCATAGAATGCTCAATATATTCATAGGTAGCTGGATATGGTGCACATTCATCAAAAGCCATAATTATATCAGAGCCCAATGAATTTTGAACATCTATTGAAACTTCTGGAGATAAAAATTGTTTAGATCCATCTATATGAGATCTAAAAGTAACTCCTTCTTCAGTAATTTTTCTATTCGCACTAAGACTAAAAACCTGAAATCCACCACTATCTGTAAGAATAGGGCCATGCCAATTCATAAATTTGTGAAGACCTCCAGCTTTTTCTATAATTTCTGGACCAGGTCTTAAAAATAAATGATAGGTATTTGAAAGTATGATTTGTGCACCCAAGTCTTTAACTTCTTCTGGAGTCATAGTCTTAACTGTTGCTCGAGTACCAACCGGCATAAAAACAGGAGTTTTAATTATTCCATGATTTGTTTTTATTTCTCCAACTCTTGCTTTTGTATCTTTTGATTTTTTTATTAGTTTGTATTCTAGCATTAATTCCCCTTTATAAACATAGCATCTCCAAAGCTAAAGAATCTAAATTTATTTTTTATTGCATATTCATAGGCATTAAATATTATATCTTTGCTTGCAAATGCAGATACTAACATCATAAGTGTCGATTCAGGTAAATGGAAATTTGTAATTAAAGCATCAACTATTTTAAATTCGAAACCAGGATAGATAAAAATATCAGTCCATCCTGAAGTTTCTTTCACATTTCCATTTCTACCTATGGTTTCTAGAGTTCTCATAGAAGTTGTGCCCACTGCTATAATTCTTTTACCGTTTTCCTTAGCATCATTTATAATTTTAGCAGTCTCTTTATCCATCATATAAAACTCTGAATGCATATGATGTTTTTCAACATCATCTACCTTTACAGGGCGAAAAGTACCAAGCCCAACATGAAGTGTTATTGGCGCTACTTTAATTCCTTTCTCTTTTATTCTATCAAGTAGATCTTCGGTAAAGTGAAGTCCTGCTGTTGGTGCTGCGGCAGAGCCATCAATTTTGGAATATACAGTTTGATATCTTTCCTTGTCTTCTAATTTTTCTGTTATATATGGAGGAAGTGGCATATTGCCAAGTTCGTCTAATATCTCTTCAAATATTCCGTCGCAATGAAATTTGATATATCTATTACCTTCTTCATCTACTCTTTTAACTTCACATTTTAATTTGTCTGAAAATATAATTTCGCTTCCAACTTTAGCTTTTTTTCCTGGTTTTACTAAACATTGCCAGGTGTCCTCTTCCCTTTTTAAAAGTAAAATTTCTATTTTTTCTTCTTTGTCTTTTCTATGACCAAATAAACGAGCAGGGATAACCCTGCTATTGTTTACTACAAGAACATCCCCTTCATTTAAATACTCAATAATATTATAAAAATGACATTCTTCTAAATCTTTAGAGTTTCTATTTACTATTAAAAGTCTAGAAGAAGCTCTATCCTTTAGAGGATGCTGTGCTATTAATTCATGTGGTAAGTCATAGTAAAAATCACTAGTCTTTAAACTCATCTTATGTCTGTACCTTTAAAATAATATTTTAATATATCTTCGGTTTTAAAACCTTGTTTCGCCATTTCAACAGCCCCGTATTGACTAAAACCAACACCGTGACCGTATCCTCTTCCTGTAAATTTAAATCCATCAGATGTCCTTTCTATATCGAAAAGTGTAGATTTAAATTTTGCATTTCCTATTTTAGATCTAAATGTAGAAGTTTTTAATTCTTCAATCCCATTTATAAGAATCTTTTTAACCCTACCTGAACTATCTTTTTCGATTAGATCCAAAGAGTATATATCTTTTCCAAATATTCTTTTTAGATCGCTATTTTTGAGAGAGATATCCCAATTATAAGTAGAATATTTGTCTTCAAAAGAAGCAAGATAAGGAATTGATTTTCCTCCCCAAACTTCAGATGCATCTGCCACAATTCCACCAGAAGATGCTCCAAATATGGTATTTGCTATATCATCGCCATAATAAACCATTAAGCCTTTAGTTGAATCTACCGCCTCATTAGATCTCTTCTTCTCAGCATCTAGACCATAGTAAACTTGTGACGATGTAGTATCATTTAAATTATATCCAAGCTTTTTATATTTGTTTATATTTGCCATAGCAAAAGATCTAGATACAATAGCTTGAGCCTTTAAAGCTTCAAGTGGATAAGACGCTGATAACTCTTTAGGGACTACGCCCTTTAGGTAATCTTCTATCTCAACATTATTAATAATGTCTAGTTTAGAATTATTTATCCTAAAAGAAATTGATCCTCTGTATCTCTTGCCATTCACAGATATTGGTTCATCTGAAGAAATAAGCATAACTCCATTGGTTTGAAACGAATCTACGACAACTTTATTTTTATTTAAAACTTTTATGTCTTTTCCATCAAAATTAATTTTTAAAGTCTTAGTATTTGTTTTTATAGAAATAGTATTATCTATTACTATATTAAAATTTTTTTACTTTTTAATTCGATAGCTTCACCATTTGAATAAGATTTTCCAATTTTTATATCCAAATTTTGTGCATAAGCGCTAACTGTAAGTAAAACACAAACTATAAGCACACTAAAAATTAATCTAAAATTTTTCATAAAAAACTCTCCTCACTATTTCCATAAGGAATATTTAAATGGTCATATGCAAGCTTTGTAGGCATTCTTCCTCTTGGAGTTCTATTTATAAATCCTATTTGTAATAAATATGGCTCATATGCATCTTCTATAGTTACTCTTTCTTCTCCAACTGAAGCCGCTATTGCATCGATTCCTACCGGTCTTCCGCCATAATTTATAATCATTACTTCTATGATTCTTCTATCTAATGAATCTAATCCATATTCATCAATTTCTAAAAGATCAAGTCCTCTATTAGCTACGTCTTCTGTAATTATACCATTTTCTTTAACTTCTGCATAATCACGAACTCTTTTTAGAAGTCTATTAGCAATTCTTGGAGTACCTCTAGATCTTTTAGCAATCATTTTAGCCCCATTTTCTTCAATCGGAATATTTAATATTTTAGATGATCTTAGAATTATATTTTCAAGAGCTTCATTATCATAGAGCTCTAAATTTAGTATGACACCAAATCTGTCTCTCAAAGGATTTGTAAGTGAACCAGCTCTTGTTGTAGCTCCTATTAATGTGAACTTAGAAAGATCCAGTCTAATTGATCTTGCAGACGGTCCCTTCCCTACTATTATATCTAGAGCAAAATCTTCCATTGCAGAGTAGAGAATTTCTTCCACAGATTTATTTATTCTATGTATTTCGTCTATAAACAATACATCATCTTCTTGAAGATTAGTTAGAATGCTTGCTAAGTCGCCAGGACGTTCTATAGCTGGTCCTGAAGTAACCTTTATATTTACTCCCATCTCATTGGCTATAATTCCTGCTAATGTAGTCTTACCGAGTCCAGGAGGCCCATTTAAAAGAACATGATCCAATGATTCATTCCTATTTTTAGCAGCTTCAATAAATATCTTTAGCTTTTCTTTTGCCTTATCTTGTCCAATGTATTCACTTATCCACTTAGGTCTAATACCAGACTCTAATATATCTTCAGAAGGTGAAAAATTTGGCTCTACTAGTCTATCTTCCATTCTTACCTCCCAATATTTTTAAGTGCTATCTTTATTTTATCATCTACACTTAATGAAGGATCTACATTCATAAGCGCATTCTTAACTTCAATAGCAGAAAAGCCCAATCCAACTAAGGCTTCTATAGCATCGTCATTTTCTAAAGGTACACTTCCTTTAACATCTGGTATAAAATCTCCAAATATTTTAACAATTCTGTCTTTAAGTTCGAGAATTATTCTTTCTGCAGTTTTTTTACCTACACCTGGTGCTTTGGTAAGAGATTTAACATCTGATGAAAGTATATATTTTCTAAGTTCCTCCTCACCATACATTCCCATTATTCCCATAGCAACCTTAGGTCCAATACCAGAAACCATTGTTAAAAGAGAAAAAATAGATCTTTCCCTTTTAGATATAAATCCGTAGATGGAAATATCATCTTCTCTAACCACCATTTTTGTAAATAAAGTTATTTCTTCATTTAATCTTATTTCTTTATTTTCTCTACTGCTTACATTAATTAAAAGACCTATTCCACCAACCATTATAGTTACAGAATTTTCTTCTTTTAAAATAGCAATACCTTTTACTATATCTATCATTTCATTAAAAAGCTTTCTTTAAAATTTATAGAATTTGCATGAGTTATAGCAATCGCTAGTGCATCTGCAGCGTCATCCGGTTTTGGAATTTCTTTAAGATTTAGAATCATCTTTGTCATCTCTTGAACTTGTCTCTTATCGGCTCTTCCATATCCAACTATAGCTTGTTTTACTTGTAAAGGTGTGTACTCGTATACATTATCTGTAAAAGTCGAAGCAACTAAAACCTCTACTCCCCTAGCCTGAGCCACGCTTATAGCTGTTTTTATGTTTTTATTAAAAAACAACTCTTCAAAGGCTATGTCTTCCGGTTTGTATTTAATAACTATATCAGTCATTTCCTTGTAGATTTTTTTTAATCTATTTTGAAATGGTACACCAGCCTCAGTCTTAATAACTCCATGCATTAAATATTTATATTTATTTCCTATTACTTCTATTACACCATAGCCTACCAAAGCTAGACCGGGGTCTATACCTAATATTATCATATTATCACTCTTTTTTAAAATATTTTTGCCAATATAAAAGAAAAAGACTAAGTTTTATAAAACCTAGTCATTTATATCTTTTTAAAACTCTGTCATTGACTCCGTCCCAGAATGAATTTTTATAAACTCTAAGACCGTCTCTCAACATAAACTTAATTATTTTTTTATTTAAACCTAGTAGTTCATTTCTTGTCAAAGCATTTCCAAGTTCAATAAAACCTTCCTCTGGATTTTCTGAAAACATAAGTTGTTTATCCAGGAATGAATTCATCATATATATTTTTTTTCTTAAAAGTTTGAAGTCTAGCTTCTTTACTATGTCCTTTATCTTCTTTTTTGGATAAGGTAGCTTTTCTACATCTAAAAAAACTCTATCTTTTATCTTTTGCACTTCCTCAGGAAGGACACTACTTTTAAAAAGTTTTTTACAAGTATATATTTTATTTAAATCATAGATAGAAAAAGCTAAAGATTCAACCATATCTACATGAACCTTGGAATTGAAACCAGCTCTATAACCTTCTAGGTACATAGCAAGCTCAAATTTATTGATATCATCGTGAATAACTGAACTAATATTGTATGCCAGTAATTCTTTTCCTTCTTTATGCTTAAGAAAAGATACTAAGTCTTTCTTTAGGTGCTTTAACGAAATGTATGACGGAGTAATTGTATTGATGGAATCTTCGATATTGTATGAATTAAGCAATATATTCATAGAGTCAACATCTCCATCTAATAAGAACTTATCTAACAAAAAGTCTTTTACATCTTCAAAACAATAATTTTTATATACTTTTAATTTTCTTTTTCCGATTATATTATTGCTTTTTGCCGGTAACATTTCACACCTCTTTCTCGTAATTAATATTATACAACAAAAATGTATTGAAATGTTAAATAAGTCAAATTTATATTTAAAATTAAAATTCGATAATTTTTATAATAAAATTATTCCATTTTCTTTAGAATGTTTAATTATTTCGTCATCCCAGATTGCAGCCTGTACCTCTCCAATATGTTTCTTTTCTAAAAAGAACATACATAGTCTAGATTGACCAATACCTCCACCTATGGTGTATGGAAGTACATTATTTAAAATATTTTGATGGTATGGAAGGGATAATCTTTCTTCCTTTTCATCTATTCTAATTTGTTTTTCTAATGAATCAGCATTTACTCTAATACCCATAGATGATAGCTCTAGAGCATTTTCTAAAGGTTCATTCCAGAACAATATATCTCCATTTAAATTCCAATCATCATAATCAGGACTTCTATCATCATGCTTATTTCCGGAATTTAATCTATATCCAATTTCTTCAATAAACACAGCCTTTTTATCTTTAGCAATTCTTTTTTCTCTTTCTTTTGGACTATATTTAGGATATAGGTCTTCAAGTTCTTGAGTGGTTATAAAAGTAATTTCTTCTGGAAGTTTTTTACTTAATATATATGGATAAATGTGATTAATATAATCCTCTGTATTTTTAAAGACTTCATAAATCTCACTCACAGTTTGTCTAAGGTAATTCTTATTTCTATCTTCAAGTTTAATTATTTTTTCCCAGTCCCATTGGTCAACATATATTGAATGTATCTCATCAAGAGTTTCATCAGGTCTTATGGCATTCATATCAGTGTATAAACCTTCATAAGTATTAAATCCATACTCTTTCAAAGCATTCCTCTTCCATTTAGCAAGTGACTGTACTATTTCAACATTTATGGATCCTTTTTGAACTTTAAAATTTACAGGTTTTTCTACTCCTGACAAATTGTCATTAAGCCCTGTTTCAGGTCTAACCATAAGTGGTGCTGATACTCTTGCTAAGTTAAGTGTATTAGCAAGATCCCTTTGAAAATAGTCTTTAAGCGTTTTAATAGCAATCTGAGTTTCTTTTAAATTGAGTTCTGTTGCATCAGAATTATATCTCATAATACCTCCTAAATTAAAAAATTAGTCTCTCACAATTTGTGAAAGACTAAATAAATTGCAATTCCATTTCTTCACTGTAAATAAATATGGTTTCAAATATAAAATCACATATTGAAAAAGATAAGCTCATAGCATAATCTAAATCATTTTCAAAAGAAGATTCATTTTCTAAGTATTTATCTACAACAAATCTAACAAATTGTTCAACACTTTGTCTCATTGTTATGAAATGATTTGAATAAAGCAAGGAATTATCTATATCCAAAACTTTAAACTCGTGTTTCAATGAATACTTTGCTAAGTCTTTTTCATATTTAATATGACTTTTAAGATCTTCAATATTAGTGCAAGTTTCTCTAATAGCATGAGGTTTGGTTGTAAAATCACATAGATAATGAGAAATTATACCTAATCTCTTGCTGAAAAACCTTTTAAAGAAAGGTTTCATATTATAGAAATCTACATATCTAGATATATATATTAAATTAACTATTTCCGAAGAAATATATCCTATAGATTCTTCAAGATAATGTCTTTTAAATTTATAGTACGGAAGATAGTCTGGAGCAACTGAGCCCCATCTTAATTTCTTTTTATTTAATCTAATTCCATATTCAGAATAAACTCTATTGAAAAGTTTATCTGCGATTAAAGTATGAGTTTCTGCTAATATTCTAAACACCTTCTTTTCTACATTCATTATATCTGTAATGAACTTTACTGTCAATTAATAACGGTATTTTTTATCAGTGTCCATACAGAGCTGGTTTCAAATCCCTTTCTCCAACTTGCCACGCCACCTAAATTATACTTATTAATAAGTGTAAGTTTGTGTTCTATACTAGAGTTATCTTCAATCCAAATTTTCTTAAGCCCATCATTATCTTGGTACTGAACATAGTTTTGTTTAGCAACTTCATCAAATTTAGGAGTAAGACCTCTCTTAGCTATAATATCTTGTACAGCTGCCATAGATGCCGTTGTTGAACTAACTGATCCATCAGGTTTTTCTGTCCAAATTCTTGTATATGTTGGAATACATAGTATGAATTTATCTCTAGGTATTTGTCTAATTAAATTATTTATATTGCCTTCTACCCATTTGTATTCAGCAACTGATCCTGCTTTGGTAGAACTTCCCCAGTGTTGATCATACGCCATTAACATTACATAGTCTACATGTTTAGATAGATTAACCCTATCATATGGCTCCTTAGTTACATCTTTGGAAATCTGTGGTGTTACATCTATTGACACCTTTATACCATGTTGTTTTAATCTAGCAGCAATCTCTTTAGTGAACTGAGTTATATCATCTCTTGAATCAATTTTAGTATGTTCAAAGTCAATATTTAAACCTTTCATTCCATAGTAATTAAGAGCTCTTATTACCTGATTTATAATGTATTCCCTCTTCGTTGGAGATTTAAGAGTTGCTTCAGTTATATTTGGATCAAATGAATTGTCTAAGTAACCCCATACATCAATTCCTAATGATTTATATTTTGTTACATACTCCATTTTCCCTCTATCAATTAAATCACCATTTTCATTGCCGATAGAGAACCAGGTAGGACATATAACTTTTAAACCTTCTATTGGAGAAATAGCAGCTATGGAAGCATCTGACTGAGTTGAATAAGTATAGTCCCATGTTAAATTAAGAGGCCTTTTGGCCTCTGTGGTTACTGTGTCTTTAATTGTTGAGAATTTTCCGGATCCGAAATCAACTTCTAAAAGATCTTTCTTTATATATCCTTTATATCCATCTTTTATACGAACTTTATAGAAATCTCCTTCTTCTCCGAAAACTAATATTTCTTCATTTCCTTGTAGGTTCTTTACAATTGGAGATTGAAGGCTAGCTTCTTCTCTTAAATTGGTTCCTTGACCCTTTAGAGTTCCTTTTGCATAGTTTATATTTGTATAATCCATGATAAGTAACTTCAAATCATCTATATATCTTAACTCTACAGGATAATCATATATAAAAGCTTCGATAGGTACAAATATTTTATTATCTTTTTCAATGACTGGGTCTCTAAGCGCGACTTCATTTCCATTTTGTAACATTTTCATTTCACCAACTTTAATTCTTTTTGTACCTTTATCGTTGGCAAAAGTAATGATTTTTTCATTTTCATTATAATCTACATCTTTATCTATTTTATCTTTAATAAAATCCAATGCTAGATAGTATTGACCGTCTATCCTATCAAAAAGAGATTTATCAACATCATCAGCTTCACAAATAAATGAGAATTCATTATATTTTGTAGATATGACTTTAGAAGATCTGCCTTTTAATAAATATATAAAAGCCCCACTTGCTAAAATTATTAAAACTAACAGCCCTAACAGTATTTTTTTCATAAATTTCTCCTTTAATAATTATAAGATAATTATAATACAGAATTAAAATTAATTCAAAAAAAGATCCTTTTGCTTAAAGGATCTTTTTTATTAATAGTTAGTTTTTTCTTTAACTTTAGCAGATTTTCCTTGTCTATTTCTGATGTAGAATAATTTAGCACGTCTAGTTTTACCTTTTCTTGTAACAACAAGTTTAGCTATTCTTGGAGAATGTACTAAGAAAGTTCTTTCAACTCCTACTCCGTAAGAAAGTCTTCTTACAGTAAATGTTTGTCTAACGCCTTCTCCTTGAACTTTTATAACGGTTCCTTCGAAAACTTGAACTCTTTCTCTAGAACCTTCGATAATTCTATAATGAACTTGAACTGTATCTCCAGTTGAGAAACTAGGAACTTCTTTAGTAATTTGTTCATTTTCAATTTGTCTGATTAAATCCATTTAAGATCCTCCTTCCTTTTTATCCTTAATAAATTTAAAAAGATCTGGTCTTTTTTTCTTTGTTTGTAAAATAGACATCTCTCGTCTATATTTTTCAATTTCTTGATGGTTCCCGCTGAGCAGTACATCTGGAACTTTAAGTCCCACAAATTCTTGAGGTCTAGTGTATTGAGGATATTCTAGAAGACCATCCATATGAGATTCGTCTTCATAAGCTTCAGATGAAGCTAGAACTCCATCAATCATACGAGATACAGAATCTATAAGCACCATAGCTGGAATCTCTCCACCCGTTAGTACATAATCACCAATAGATATCTCTTCATCTATATAGTTTTCAATTATTCTCTCATCTATCCCTTCATAATGACCACAAAGTAAGACTATATGTTCTTTTTTAGAAAGGTCTTTTATTAGTTTCTGATTTAAAACTTTTCCCTGTGGAGATAAAAACACCACATGAGAATTTTCGGTTTTGACACTTTCTATTGCCTTATAAACAGGCTCTACCATCATGACCATGCCCTGGCCACCACCATAAGGGTAATCGTCAACTTGACCATGTTTATTAATTGCAAAGTCTCTTATATTTATGCTCTCTACAGAAATAAGGCCATTTTCTATAGCTCTTCTTATAATGCTGTAGCCTTTTATTGATTCAATAAATTCAGGAAAAAGAGTAAGCGTTGTAAATTTCATCAAAACATACCCTCAATAGGATTTAATATAATTCCATTTTCTAAATCCACACTAACTATAAAATTATCTATAAATGGCACATAATGAACAGCTTTAGTTTCATCTTCTATTTCTAAAATATCGTGAACTGGATTTTCTAAAATAGATATTACAGTACCTAAAAAATTATTTTTTGTATCGTAACATTTTAGTCCAATTACTTGATATTGAAAATATTCGCCTTCTTTTAGATTTATACGATCATCTTCTAAAATATAGATATACTTACCTTTAAAAGGAAGTACTTTATTAATGTCATCATAGCCTTTAAGATCTAAATATACTAGATTATTACTAATTCTTCTATTAGAAATTTCAATTTTTAAATCATCTAGTATTATATAGTTAAGACTCTTAAATCTATTGATATCAGAAGTTATTGGCTGTACTTTTATAGTTCCTTTTATACCATGTGTATTTAAAATTTTTCCTATTATTAATTGATCAGTTTTCAATTTGCAAGTTAACCTTTATATTCTCTTTAAGAGACATCGCTTTTAAAATGGTCCTAATTGATTTTGCAATTCTTCCTTGTCTACCTATTACCTTCCCCATATCAGCCTCAGCAACATGAAGAGTAATATCGATAGAAGAATCTGTATTATTAAATTCAACCTTTACAGAGTCCTTATCTTCGCAAAGAGATTTTGCAATAAATTCTACTAACTCAACCATTTGAGACCTCCTATTCGGATTATTCTTCCTCTTGGTTAGCTTCAGTTGTTACTTCTTTTGATTTTGGTTGGTAAACATTATTTTCTTTGAAAAGTCTATCAACTGTATCAGTTGGTTTAGCACCATTTTCAATCCATTTGTTTACAGACTCTAGATTAACCACCACTTTTTTTGGTTCAGTTAGTGGATTGTAGTATCCTAGTTCTTCAATAAATCTACCATTTCTAGGAGCTCTAGAATCAGCTACTATTATTCTATAAAATGGATTTTTCTTTGAACCCATTCTTCTAAGTCTAATTTTTACTGCCAAATTATTCACCTCCTGTTATTTATACATTAAAATGGAAAAGGTAGTTTAAACTTTCCTTTTTTCATTTTATTGCCCATTCCCGAAAATTGTTTCATCATTTTTTTCAGTTCTTTGAATTGTTTTAGAAGCTTATTAACTTCTGTTACTGGTACGCCAGCACCATTTGAAATACGTTTCTTTCTAGAAACATCAATAATTTCTGGTTTAATTCTTTCTTTTGGAGTCATAGATCTTATAATTGCTTCAACCCTGTCGAATTCTTTTTCATCGACATTTAAGTTCTTTAACATTTTATTGTTAACTCCTGGAATCATCGCAAGTATATCTTCTAATGGACCCAAATTTTTAACTTGTTGCATTTGATCTAAAAAATCTTCAAAAGTAAAAGATTGATTCTTTAACTTTTCTTCAAATTCTTTAGCTTTCTTTTCATCTACTGCTTCTTGAGCTTTTTCTATTAGGGAAAGAACATCTCCCATTCCTAGAATTCTATTACTCATACGATCTGGATAAAAGACTTCCAATGAATCCATCTTTTCTCCAAGAGATATGAACTTAATAGGTACGTCGGTTACAGCTCTTAATGACAAGGCAGCTCCACCTCTTGCATCTCCATCAAGTTTAGTAAGAATAACTCCTGTTAGATCCAATTTTTCTGCAAAAGATTCAGTAACATTTACTGCATCTTGTCCAGTCATAGCATCTAAAACTAAAAGTTTTTCTTGAGGATCTACAGATTTTACTATATTTAAAAGCTCATCCATGAGATTTTCATCTACATGAAGTCGACCAGCAGTATCTATAATTACTACATCATTACCATTTCTTTTTGCATGTTCTACTGAGGCTTTTGCAATATCTACTGGGTTAATCTTATCTCCCATAGTAAATACTGGAACATCAATACCTTCTCCAACAACTTGAAGCTGTTTTATAGCAGCTGGTCTGTATACGTCACATGCAACTAAAAGAGGTCTTTTTCCTCTTTTTTTCATTTGTAATGCAAGCTTACCAGAGGTAGTAGTCTTACCGGCACCTTGAAGACCTGCCATGACAAATACTGATGGATTTTTAGAAAGATCTAACTTAGATTCTCCTTCACCCATTAGCGTTTTTAGCTCTTCATTTACGATCTTTATTACTTGTTGTCCTGGAGTCAAGCTTTCAAGAACTTCAGATCCAAGTGCGCGTTCTTTTACTTTCTTTGTAAAATCTTTAACTACTTTAAAGTTAACATCTGCTTCAAGTAATGCAAGTCTTACTTCTCTCATGGCCAAATCAATATCTTTTTCAGTTAATTTTCCTTTGCCTCTTAGTTTAGACAAAGTATTTTGTAATTTATCTGAAAGTGATTCAAATATCATCTTCAACCTCCATGTTAAAAAGTACATTTTTAATTTTGCTTAAATTTTCTGAGTCATAATCCTTTGAATTATTTTCAAATTCATCAAATAATTCTTTTAAGATTTCTAGTTTTTTTTCATTTTTGAAGCGATTGTTAATCATCTTTAGTTTGTCTTCATACTCACTGAGATTTTCAATACCTCGTTTAATATTATCTGAAACTCCTTGTTTGGATATTTTTAGTATGTCTGCAATTTCATTTAATGAATAATCATACTCGTAGTACATTTCAAGACATTTTTTTTGTCTTTCTGTAAGTAGATTCTTATAATAAATAAGCAACATATTTATTTTGAATATATCTTCCATGTTATCACCTTAGGAGTAATCAAATTAATAGGGTCAAGTTATTTCCTTGACCCTATTAATTATATTTATATTTTATGAATTTGTCAACACTTTTAATGAAATTTATTTTATAGCAAACCTATTTCATCATATATTTCATCAACTTGTCCATTTTTTATATAGACCCTTGGTATTCTAGAACTAAAGTGAGTTGAATAAGAAGTTGCAATCTCTCCTGCTAGTCCTGCGACTTCTTCAATAGTTATCTCTTCATCTCCATCTTTTCCTATTATTGTACATATTGTATTCATATCACAATCGACATTTGTAACATCAACCATCATTTGATCCATACAAATTCTACCAATAACAGGACACCTTTTACCATTTACTATGACATCTATCTTATTTGAAAGAATTCTAACAACTCCATCGGCATAGCCTATAGGTAGAGTTGCTACTTTTGTATCTCTATCGCAGGTATATGTAAGCCCATAGCTTACTTTTTCATCTTTTTTTATTGTTTTTATATTAGAAATTTTTGCTTTTAGTGAACCTATATATTTTAAATCAAAACCTTCTTTTTTCAATCCTTCAGATGATCCATACATTATGATTCCTGGTCTTACAGCATCTAGATTGAATTCTTTAAAATTCATTATAGCCATAGAGTTAGAAATATGTTTGTAAGGAATTTCAATTCCTATATTTTCTATAATTCTTGTCATTCTAATAAATTTATCAAATTGTTTTCTCGTATAACAAGGGTCAGTATCTGCTGCGGCAAAATGTGAGAAAGTCCCTGATACTTCAATATTTTTACCATTCTTAATAGTTTCCATATTTTCGATGAATTTATCATCTTCTACAAACCCTATACGATTCATTCCTGTTTCTAAAGGAATATTAATTTGAGCAGTTGAATTTATTTCTGATGCAATCTTTTCTAAATTTAAGACATCATCTTTTGTATATATAGAAAGCTCAACTCTATTCTCTATAGCTTTTTTAAATAGGCTTCTATCAGTATAACCAAGAATCATAATTTTAATATCAGAATGATACTTTCTAATCTCTAGAGCTTCTTGTAATGTAGCTACAGCAAAATAATCAATTCCTTCTAAAATCAAAGTATCAACTATCTTTTTAATCCCAAATCCATATGCATTTGCTTTTACTACTGCAATAATAGAAGAGTTAAGACTTATATTTCTTTTAATAGTTCTAATATTATCGATTAATTTATCTAGATCAACTTCTAAGAAACAAGATCGAGTAAGTTCTTTATTCTTCAAAAAGTGCCTCCACAAAATCTTTAGAATTGAAATTTTGTAAATCATCAATTCCTTCGCCAACTCCAACCAATTTAATTGGTACTCCTAGTTCTGATTGAAGCGCTAAAACTACTCCTCCCTTAGCTGTTCCATCTAATTTAGTTAAAACCATTCCAGTTATATTTGCTGCTTCTTTAAAAGTCTTAGCCTGATTGATGGCATTTTGACCTGTAGTTGCATCTAGCACAAGAAGAGTTTCTCTAGTAGCTTCTGGATACTTTGTTTCAATAACATTAGATATCTTTTCCAATTCCTTCATCAAGTTTTGCTTATTATGAAGTCTGCCTGCAGTATCGCAAATAAGAACATCAATATTTCTTGATTTAGCTGCTTCTATTGCATCAAATATAACTGCAGCAGGATCTGAACCTTCGTTTTGGTGTATTACATCTATATTAGCTCTATTTCCCCACTCTTTTAGTTGTTCGATAGCTGCCGCTCTAAATGTATCTCCAGCAGCAACAAGTACAGATTTACCTTCTTTTCTAAATCTATTTGCAAGTTTACCTATTGTGGTAGTCTTGCCTACACCATTTACTCCTACAACAAGAATTATGGATTTATCACCTAGATTTAATTCAGAAGATTTATCTATATCCAAAAGCTTTAATGTTTCCTCTTTTAAAAGAGGTACAACCATATTAGGATCATTAACCTTATTTTCTATTATGCTTTCTCTCAAATTATCCACTAGCTTCATTGTAGTTTCCATTCCAACATCAGCTGAAATAAGAATATCTTCCAAATCTTCTAGCATTTCATCGTCAATTTTAACATAAGCGCCTATGATGGTATTAAATTTTACGCTCATGTCTTTTCTAGTTTTATCCAAACCTTTTTTTAGTTTTGCAAAGAAGCCTATTTTCTCTGGTTCACTATTTTCTAATGATTCTTCTATAAAATCTTTTTCAATTTGAAATTCTTTTTCTGGTTCTTCATTTACCAAATCTTCACCAATATTAATTTCAATAGAAGTTTCATTGTATTCTTCATCTAAATTTTCTAAACCAGAATTATCATTGTCATAATAATTACCATCATTGTTGCTATTATCATTGCAATTATTATTTTGACTTATTTCTTGTAAGTCTTCATTTAATAAACTATCATCTATTTCATCTTTGAATTCTTCGTTAACAATAATATTTTCATGATTTTCTTCTTCTATATTTTCTTTTTCTTTTTCTTTTTTAAACTTATCTTTAAACCAATTTAACATAAATAATTACTCCTTTAAAAGTGTTGAAATGACTTTACTAACTCCAAGCTCTTCCATTGTAACTCCATATAAGACATCTGCAATTTCCATAGAAAGTTTTCTGTGTGTGATTAATATAAATTGTATATCTTCTAACGTCTTCAAATAATCGCAATATCTTGTGATATTTGCATCATCTAGTGCAGCATCTATTTCATCAAGTATGCAAAATGGAGCAGGTCTAACCTTAAGTAACGCAAATAGTAACGCTACCGCTGTCATTGCCTTCTCTCCTCCAGATAAAAGAGAAAGTGATTGAAACCTCTTTCCAGGTGGTTGAGCTTTTATCTCTATACCAGCGTTTAAATAATCTTCTTCGCCTTCAATCTCAATAGAAGCTTGACCACCATTAAAAAGTATTTTAAATATCTCATTAAAATATAATCCGATTTTTTCAATTGATTCTTTAAAGTTTTTCTTCATAGAATAATCTAATTTTTCTATTACTTTCTTAAGCTCATGCTTAGAGTTTAAAAGATCTGTCCTTTGATTCAAATTGAAATCTAATCTTTCCTTCGTATTTTTGTAGTCTTCAATGGATGCTACATTTACTGTACCTAGTCCAGAAATTAAATCTTTTAATTTTTTTATTCTATCTCTTGCTTCTGTAACTGATAAATTTTCAAGTTCATTAATTGAATCTAAGTCTTCCACACCATATTCTTCGAAAACTTTAGTTAATAAATCTGATTTTTCTTTATTTTTAAATTCAATATTATTTTTAAGATTTATAATCTCTTTTTCTAATAAGAATAAATCATTTCTTAGATTTTCATTGTCAGATAATAATTTTTCATAAGATTGTTTTTTATTAAAAATGGAATTTTTAAACTCCTCTAACTTACTTGAGATATCAGTTTTTAAATCTTGTTTATTTAATAAATCTGATTTATAAATTGATATTTTAGACTCATCCTCAATTATAGATGCATTAAGTCTATCTAGTAACAGCCTATTTTCTTCAAGTAATTTATTTTCTTCTTCCATTTTTATAGATGCCAAACTTTTTTCTCTTGACTTTGAAGATAATTTTTCATCGATTATTTTATTTTTAGTTTCAACTTCATAAAGTTTATCTTTAAGTTCATTCAATTTTTCTGAATCAGCTTTTAATTTAAGTTCATTCTCTTCCTTGTTAACACTAAGATTATTGAAGTCTAGATTAAGCTTATCGAATCTATCTTGTAATTCTTCTAAATCCTTTAGACCTGAATTAATTCCAGTTTCTAAGCTTTGTGATTCTTTAGTATAATTGTCTTTTGTTAGATTTAAATTATCAAGAGATAATTTAATTTTTACTGACTGTTCATTTAATAGAGCAAGATTTTTATTATTTTCATCTATTTTTGTATTTAATTCTTTCAATTCATTGGATTTTATATCAAATTGTTTTGTATTTTTCTCAATGAATTCTTTAATTTTTGAAAGATCTTGATGTAAATCATTTGTAAGTTTTTTAAGATTATCTAGCTCTACATTTCTAGATAACACTGAATAGAAATTCTTATTTGACCCTCCTGTTATAGTACCGCCAACATTTAGACTTTCACCATCGAGTGTTACAACTCTAAATCTATTGTTCGTCTTATTAGAAAAATTAAGTGCACTCTCATAATCTTTAGCTATTACTATTTTTCCAAGTAAATAAGAAAATATATTTTTAAGCTCATCATCAACTTCAATTAGTGAATCAGCATAATTCAAAATCCCTTTTGATTTATAAGGCTCTAAATTGAAATTTAATTTGCTTGGTAGTACTGTATCAATAGGAATAAAAGTAACCCTTCCGTAGTTATTTTTTTTCAAGACTGAAATCATATCATAGACTGCACTTTGTCTTTTCACTATTATGTTTTGAACTGCAGCCCCTAAAGCAATATTTATAGCTGTTTCATATTCTTTTCTAACTTTTAAATTGTCTCCTACTGGTCCAATAAGCTCACCAACAAAAATATTTCTATTTTTAGCATAGGACATAAAAGATTTAGTAGATTTAGAATATCCCTCAAAATTTTCAATAACTGATTCAAGTGACTTTATCTTAGTAGCATTATTAATTATTTTGTTATCTATTAAAGCATATTCGCTATTAAGCCTAGATAGTTCTTCTCTATCCTTATTTAATTTGTTTAAAGATTTTGCTTCATCGGTTTTTAATTTGTCTATTTCTCTAGTTTGAATTCCTATTTTGTAATTTATTTCTGAATTTGATTTTTCTAAATCTTTTATATCTGATTCAAGCTTTTCTACTACTTTAGACAATTCTAATTTACGATTCTTCCTATCTTCAATGAGTCTAGTTTTAACTTCAATTTGAGAAGATAAGTTAGATTTTTTATCTAAATATTCTAAATGTTGTTTTTGAAGTATATCTCTTTGTAATAAGTTTTCTTCATTTTGTAATATAAAATCTTCTAAATTCTTCTTTTTTTCATAAAGCAGAGTATCAATGTTAGATTTTTCTTCATTTAGTTTATCTATTTCAGATTGTATTTGATTAAACTCTAAAGAAGTCTTTTCTTTTTTATCAATACTATCGTTTATTGAATTATTAGCATTTTCGATTTGTTCTCTTTTGTTTTTAATGCTTTGATTAAGTAGATTTATACCAGAATTAATTTCATTTAATGAGTTGGAATTTTCAAAATTTTTTAAATTTAAATTTTCAAGATCCATTTGTAGCTTCTCAATATCTTCTTTGAAAATTTTTTCCTTATTTCTAAAGTCTTCTAAATTCAAATTTGTTTTATCAAATTCAGAGGTTTTTTCTTTTAAAATAGTGGATCTATCTTTTAAATAATTAATAATATTTGAATAGTCACGTTTAGATATTGTTAGGTCTAATTCTTTTAATTCTCCTGCGTATTCTAAATACTTAATAGCTTTTTTAGACTCTTCTTCAAGTTCATCTACCCTTGTAGCTATTTCAGAAATTATATCAGAAATTCTAGTTATATTTTGGTCTGTTCTATTTAGTTTATTTAGAGCTTCCTGTTTTTTTGATTTAAATTTTGAAATTCCAGATGCCTCTTCAAAGATTGCTCTTCTTTTATCTGGACTATTTGATAAAACTTCATCTATTCTACCTTGGCCTATCAATGAATATCCGTCTTTTCCTATACCAGTATCCATAAATAGTTCTTTTACGTCTTTTAAACGAACCTTTTCACCATTTATTCTATATTCAGATTCAAGAGATCTATACATCTTCCTTGATACTGCAACTTCATCGAAATCTATATTTAGTGCTCTATCTATATTGTTAAATAAAATAGTTACTTCTGCAAAGCCTAGAGGTTTTCTTTTATTTGTACCTGAAAATATTACATCTTCCATCTTTTTACCTCTTAAAGATTTTATAGATGTCTCTCCAAGCACCCACATTATAGCATCGGAAATATTACTTTTACCGCTTCCATTAGGGCCTACCACTCCGGTGATTTCATTGTCAAATTCAATTTTAGTTTTGTCAGCAAAAGATTTAAATCCTTGCATTGTAAGAGATTTTAAATACATATTTCTTCCTCAAATTACAATTTTAAAAGCATTATCCTCGTCATTTAAAATAATTTCATCTATATCTTTTATTTGTTTAAATTTTAAAGAATCTAAATTTAGAGATTCTATCAGCATATTAGATCCAGATTTATTCTGTCCGCTAATCATAGAAATATTTCTGCCAGAAGCTTCTATTAATAAATGTTTAATTTCTATGTTTTTTAAATAATCTATAATACTATCAATTAAAATTTTAGTTTCCACTAACTGTCTAAAAGCTGGATGAAAAGGTCCAGCTACTACTGACCCATCATAGTTAATTTCATCTGTTGGTTGTAGTCCAATTCTAATAACAGGAATATTATTTTTGTTGTACAATGATAAGAGTTCTGCACAAATGTTTACAGCTTCTGTCAAGCTTAAGGCGTTATATTCACTTTTATTATATTTATTTTCCAACTCTGTATCTTTTACAACTAAAGTTGGATAAATTCTAACAAAATCTGGCTTTAAATTTATAAAGTCCAAAGCAGTCTTCACTTCTAGATCATCATTTGACTCTGGAAGTCCAACCATTTGTTGCAGTCCAACATCAAATCCATATTCTTTTAATAAATTTACTGATTTCTTCACACAGTTGAAATCATGCCCTCTTCCAGATTTATTAAGTACATTTTGATTGCTAGATTGTACTCCTAGCTCAACAGTATCAACACCATTAGATTTTAAAATTTCAAGTATATTTTCATCTATATAGTCAGGTCTTGTTGATAGTCTAATGAAAGATACTAAATTTTTCTTTTTATATTCATTAGCAACACTTAAGAAATTTATTTGATCTTCTATTGGTATGGCTGTGAAACTACCTCCATAGAAAGCAACTTCAACTATAGAATCTTTTCTAAAATAATCCAAATACTCATCAATAGTATTTTTCACAGTTTCTTTAGTAGCAATACTAGTAGAAGCTATTTTATTTTGATTACAAAAAACACAGTCGTGCGGACATCCTAAATGCGGTATAAATATTGGGATTATATTTCTTTTCATTTAAAATTACCTTTTGATAAAGCATCTTTAGCTGCCATTTGTTCAGATTTTTTTATTGAGTTACCTTCACCTCTACCAAATACTTTTCCATCCACGATTACTTTTGAATAAAAAACTCGTGAATTTAAAGGACCATTGGTTTTTTCAAGAACATACTCAATGTTTAAGTGAGCCATTTGGCATACTTCCTGAAGTCTTGATTTATAGTCTACTAGATATGATGATTCATGAGCTTTTTCAAGTTCTTCGGACATAATATCTAGAATAAATTCTTTTACAACATCAAAAGAACTATCTAAGTATATAGCACCAATTAAAGCTTCTAAGGAATCTGCCAAAATAGATAGTTTTTCTCTCCCGTTATTCTTTTCTTCGCCTTTACCTAAAAGAATCATCTCTCCTAAGTTTATTTTCTTTGCTATTTTTGCTAAAGAAGATTCTTTGACAACTTTAGCCCTCATCATAGAGAGTTGTCCTTCTCTAACTTTAAACTGTTTAAAAAAATATTCCCCTACTACTAAATCAAGTACTGCATCTCCTAAAAACTCTAATCTTTCGTTGGAATATTTACATTTTTCTTTATTTTCATTTGAATAAGAGCTATGAGTAAGAGCAGTTCTAAATAGTTCCTCATTCTTAAACTCATAGCTTATATTCAAATATTTTAAATTTTTCAATTTTCTATTTCTAGTTCCTCCACATAATCGATTACATCTTCAATAGTATTTAGCTTCTTTATGTCATCATCTGAAACTTGTATTCCAAATTCATCTTCCATTGTCATTATTAGTTCAACTAAATCTATTGAATCAGCATTTAAATCATCTCTAAAGTCCATCTTAGGATTTAAAGATGCTACATCCATAGTAAATTGTGCTGCTATTATTTCTAAAATTCTTTCTTTCATATTTCACCTCTAAATGAATTTTCTATTTTATCTATAAGTTTATTTTCATGCATTAGTAAAGCTGATTTAGCCGCATTTTTAATCGCATTTCTATCGCTAGCTCCATGAGCTTTGATTACAAGTTTTTTAAGACCAAGAAGAAGCACTCCTCCTACTTCCCTATAGTCTAAAGTCTTTACGACTGGTGACAAAGATTGCATAACTTCTAACTTAGCATTATCTGATAGATTTGATATAACTTTTGATTTTAAAAGAGTCATTATAAATCCTGCTAATCCTTCAGTATTCTTCAAAATAATATTTCCAACAAATCCATCACAAACAAGAACATCACATAGATGCTTATTGATATCCCTGCCTTCTATGTTGCCTATAAAGTTTATATCCGCTTCCTTTAATTTTAAGAAAGCTTCTTTTGTAAGAGCATTGCCTTTATTTTCTTCAACACCAACATTTAATAAACCAACTTTTGGTTTTTCTATTCCTTCTGTTACTTGTTTAAGTACTGTACCTAATTTTGCAAATTGAACTAAAAGATCTGCATCAACATCCATATTTGCTCCAGAATCTATAAGAAGTGTATTTCCATTTATAGTAGGAATTGGTGTAGGAAGTACAGCTCTTTTTACATTGTTGATTCTTCCTGCCATAAACATTCCACCTGCTAGGAGTGCACCGGTAGATCCACATGAAATAAATGCATCGTATTCATTTAAATTGTTAAATGCAACAACAATAGATGAATCTTTCTTTCTTCTAATAGCAAAAGCAGGTTCCTCTTCATTGGTAATTATTTCTTTTGCATCTAGTATGTTCATATCCATTCCTATTTCATTTAAAATAGGTCTAATAATATCTTCATCACCAACAAGTGTAGGTTCTATATTTAATTCTTCTTTAGATAAAACAGCTCCTTCTATAGCCTCTTTTACGCCAAGATCTAAACCAGTAGTATCAAATAATATCTTCATATATCCTCCAAATTAATAAATAATTTTATAATCTATCTATTTTTTCCAAGGCTTTAGTAAACCTATCAGGGAAATCATCTTCAAAGCTAAGTTTCTCACCTGTAATTGGATGATTAAATGTCAACTTATAAGCATGTAGCAATTGAGTTTTAATGCCCAGAGAATTCTTATATCCATAAATTGAATCTCCTAACACAGGATGATTTAAATACCTAGCATGAACTCTTATTTGATGGGTTCTACCCGTTTCTATTATAACACGACATAAGGTAAAACCATTCATATATTTTATTGGAACAAAAGTACTTATGGCATTTTTTGAATTACTATATATAACGGTAAAAGACTTTCTATCTTTTGGATTTCTACCTATAGGTTCATCTACACGAATTTCATTTTCTAAATGCCCTGTTAAAATTGCTAAATACTCTTTATGAATTTCGCCGTATTTAAACATATTCACCAGTTTTTTATATGCTAGTGCGTCTTTAGCAATTATCATAAGTCCGGAAGTGTCTTTATCTAACCTATGAACTATTCCAGGTCTATCTTCCTCACCAATATCTTTGATGTTAATATTATAATCTAGTAAACCATTTACTAGAGTTTCACTAAAAACTCCAGCTCCCGGATGTACAACTAAATTTTCTGGTTTAGATATTACCATTATATATTCATCTTCAAATAAAATTTTAAAATCAATCTTTTGGGGTTCTAGATTAACTTGATCTTCAAGAATTTCTAAAGTAATAATATCATTTTCCTTAATAATATATCCTGATTTAACAGAAACCCCATTTACAAGTACAGATTTATTTTTAATTTCTTTATTAATTTTAGATCTTGAATAATCTAAAACATCTTTCAAAAAAATATCCAGTCTCATACCCTCATGTTGTGACTGGACTACTAATGTTTTATTCATTTTTCTTCCTTTTTGGATTTTCATGAAGAATTACCAGAATCATTACAATAATTGTGCCAATTACAATGAAACTATCAGCTAGATTAAATACTGCAAAATCATGACCAAACATTCTGAAGCTTATAAAGTCAATCACATATTTAAGTCTTAATCTGTCTATAAAATTACCAATTGCCCCAGCTATTATAAGTGTTAAAGAGATTTTTGTAGCTAAAGATGAGCTCTTATAATTTTTTATTAAATAAATCATTAATCCTAGTAAAACTACAATTGTAATGATTGAAAAGAGAAGTTGCGAATTCTGAAGAATGCCAAATGCAGCTCCTCTATTTTCTATATAATAAAAACTTAAAAAACCATCTATTAAGATATAAGGACTTTGTCCTTTTAAAAAACTAACTACAAAAAATTTTGATAGCTGATCCATCATAACTAGCAAAACTACAAAGAAAAATATAGGCATACTACCTCCTAAACCGGAAACTTAGCTCGTATAAAATAATTATCTTTTTTACTCATTCCAAGATCTTCTGCATAAAAAACTCTTCCATAGCCTCTTAGTGAAACTAAGTCACCTTCGTTAATTAAACTTGATGCTGATTTAATAGGTGCAAAATTTACTTTACAAAAACCATTTTCTATGTAGGATTTTGCAAGATCTCTTCTTATTGCAAAAGCTTTTGATATGAATAAATCAAGTCTTTTTGATTTTACAACAAATTCCCTTGAGATAAATTTCTTTTCAGAACATACAACTTTATCTGAAAAAGATATATTTATTTTATAATTTCCTACTTTTTCTAAATTAGAATGAATATAATTCGCGAGTTCATTTTTCACAATCAAATAGTGTTCAAAGTCTCCATCTGAAACTATATCACCAATTTTTTCACGCACTAAACCAAGCCCTAGCACAGAACCTAAAATTTCTCTATGGCTTATCTTGTTTTTTGAAATTATTTTTATTATACTAAGTTTTTCTGTGCGTTCTATATATGGTGGATAAATCTGAATTATTTTTCTCTCAGCTTCATCATATCCGCCATCTTCATAGTACTCTAAATTATGACCAATGATTGGTCTAATAATAGATCTTTCATATGGATCTAAAAAATCTGTATCTATTGACCTATTTGATTTATCGGCTATTTCAATTTTTTCAATCGTTTGTTTTAACTTTTCCTTTAAACTATTATCTTGGATAAAGTCAAGGTTTACCAAGGAAACATTCCTTGATTTTTAAGTTCTTCTTTTAGACCATCAATTTCAACTTTGCTTGGTGCTATTACGAAAATATCTTTATTTACTTTTTGTAGCTTGCCGTCTAGAGCATAAACTGCCCCACTTACGAAATCAAAAATAGCTTTTTTTACATCTACTTCAAGTTGTTCAAAATTCAAAACAACTGCTTTATTTTCTCTCAAATCATCAACTACTTTAGCTGATTCATCATAAGTTAATGGTTCGTGAACAGTTATTACAAGTTCTGAGTGACTCACTCTTGATGGTCTAGTTATTCTGCTTGATTCTTGTGCTTTGTCTGGCTTAACTTCTGTTTCTAGAGCATAACTTTCACTTTCGTTTGAATAATCATCATCTTCATAATACTCATCGTCACCAAAACCAATTAATCTTTTAAACTTTCCCCACATTTCTGCCATTTTAATCCTCCTTAATAATCTCTCTTTCCAAATATGCTAGAACCTATTCTAACCATATTGGATCCTTCTTCAATAGCCATTTCAAAATCCGAGCTCATTCCCATAGATAGATATTTCATTTCTAATTCTTCTATGTTTTGTTTTTTTATTTTTTCCTTTAGGTTATAAAGTCTTCTAAATGAGTCTCTAATTTCTGATAGATCATCAGTATTCTTTGCAATTCCCATTAGTCCAACAATTTTTAAATTTTTAAAATCTAGAAGTGATTCTATGAATTTTTCAGTTTCGGAAAAAGATACTCCACCTTTAGATTCTTCATTGGATATATTTACTTGAACCAAACAATTTACAATTATATTTGAAGCTTGTGCTTTTCTTTCAATTTCCTTAGCAAGTGACATTCTGTCTAAGGAATGTATTAGTTTAGCTTTGTCATATATATATTTTACCTTATTTGATTGTAAAGTACCAATCATATGAAAATTAACATCATTACCTAATTTTTCATACTTTGTTGTAAATTCTTGAACTTTATTTTCACCTATATCGGTGATTCCTAATTCTATTGCTTCTTTTATTATATCAATTCCATGTGTTTTTGTAACCGCTATCAGCTCAACTTTTTCGCCAGAAATTGATTTTTTTTCAGCGATTTCTATTTTTTTTAAAACATCTTCTAAATTTCTTTTTATATCCACTATTTATTCCCCCTAATTTAGTATTTGAGAATCTTCAACTGTATCTGGATATATTACAACTGCATCATTTGCATTGACTGTTCTTTCAAGTTCCTTATCTACCTGAATCTTATAATCTCTATTACCTCTAGAAATAAATACGTCATCTCCTACTCTAGAAAGTATATTAACAGGCACAAACCTTACTAGTCCGTGTATTTCCTCTACATAAACTCCATGTATACTTCCTCTTTTTACAAGTGAAGAGCTCGGAATTTTATATGATTTTTCTCTGTTTACACTCAATATAACATCTTTTATTCGTTTATCATATATTCTTTCTAGGAATTTATCTGATTTAAGTACATAAACAACACCATTCTTTGATTTATTGATGGTTAAAATTGTTGCATCTACTGTCACATCGTTATAAATTACCTTTACTTCAGAGCCTTCTTTTAAGGATTCAATAGGATTTATATTATTAGTTTTTAACAAAATCTTATATTCAAAATTATTAATGAGTTTAAACAAATGCTCATTTTTTTCAACCTGATTTCTCGTTTCTTTATACCTCATATTTTTGTTTTTTTCTAAATATTCATAGGTATAGGAATCATTGTCCTGTGAATATTTATACTTATCCTCTAATCCATCTACAAGGTATGATACGATTCCAGAGTCTGAAGCTCTATATTCTATATTAGATTTAGAGATTTGCTTTATTAGCTCATCTCTCATTTTTTCTAGTTCCTCTTTTGAGTAATTTTGATATTTCTTATAATCTGTTATGACCACATTGTGGTTTGAACTTAAGTCTAAACTATTTATTTCTAATATCGCTTCTTGAAATGATTTGTCTTTTAAATAATTTTGAATTCTATTTATAGTCGCGATGTCTTCTGACGAAATTTCAAATGAATTATTAGATTTTTCTTTAGTCTTTTCACTGTCATTTATCGCAGCATTTATCTTTATCAGTTCATCTTTTAGGTCACTAACATCATCCATCAAATTAATAGAAGCTATTTCATAACCTGCCTTTACTTTTTGTCCTTCTGAAGCATTGTAAACAGCAATCCCGTTCATTGATGCATCTACAACATTTTCATTATATACTAAGTAAGACGTTGCACGTGTATTAACCTTGTAAACTGTCTGTACAGGAAAAACGGTGCTGTGGCTTAGGTAAGATCTTCTTGATATCACTCTACCTATAATAAAAATAGAGAATACTATTATGATTGTTAAGAATAGTCGTCTGTTTTTTAAGTTAAAATTTTTAATATTCATTCTATTCAAAGAAAACCTCTTCGATTTCTTCTTTATGTTTTCTAGTCATAAGTGACTCAACCGCTTCTCTTGGATCTAGATTATTGTAAAGTACTTCATACAAAATTTTTACTATTGGCATCTCCACACTATAATCTTTAGATAGAAGATACGCAGCTTTTGTCGTCTTTATTCCTTCTACAACTTGTCCTACTTCTTTAACGGATTCTTCGATTGAATGTCCTTCACCTATTAATATTCCACACCTTCTATTTCTAGAATGCATAGATGTACAAGTTACTATAAGGTCGCCCATTCCAGATAATCCGTTAAATGTGTGAGGATTTGCTCCTAACTTTAAGCCAAGTTTGCTCATTTCATACATTCCTCTAGTCATAAGAGCTGCTTTTGTGTTGTCTCCGTATCCTAGCCCATCACTCATTCCAGCTGCAAGAGCTATTATATTTTTAAGAGCGCCGCCTATTTCAACTCCTATTAAATCAGGATTTGTATATACTCTAAATACAGGCGAAGAAAATACTTCTTGAACCTTATTCATAGCTTCTAAATCAGCTGAAGATGCAACTATTGCAGTGGGAATATCTTTTCCAACTTCTTCCGCATGAGAAGGACCAGATACAACTACAAAAGGATTAGATGTGTACTCTTTCGCAACTTCAGAAAGTCTTTTATGGGTTTCTTCTTCAAACCCTTTTGCTAAACTTGCAATTATCGTTTCTTTTTTTGTATATTTATTTATTTTAGAAAGCATTTCTTTTATTGAGGATGAAGGTGTTGCTAGGATAATTATATCGGAATCCTTGATATCTTCTAGAGAGTTTGTAAAGTTTGCATTTTCAATAAAAGTTCCTGGTAAGTATTTTTTATTTTCTCCTGTTTTAGCTAGGGTTTCACAAACTTCTTTATCTCTAATATAAAAAATTGGTTTATATTTTTTTGAAATCAAGTAACAAATAGCAGTTCCCCAGCTTCCGCCTCCTACTATTGAAATCTTCATTGTTTCCTCCTGCTTTTAAGTTCGTTTCTATTTATTAGTCTTTTGATGTTTGATCTATGTCTTACAATTCCTAATATTGTAATTAACAAAAGTATTATTATTTCATTTTTATTTAAACTAGTTGTTAAAATTTGGAACACAAAGTTTAAAAATAAAAACACCAATGAGCCTACTGATACATAGCCAGTAAATCTCCCTATCAATAATAGGATTAGAAAAGCAATTGATGACCACAATGGATTAATTATAAAAAATGCTCCAAAAGTAGTGGCAATTCCCTTTCCGCCCTTAAACTTCATATAAAATGGATAATCGTGTCCTAAGATTGCAAATAAAATTCCTAGAAAGAGAAATTCCCTATTATATTTCATAAGCATATAAGCGACTAGAGATCCTTTTAACATATCAATTATAAATGTTAAAATACCAATCTTCTTGCCAAAAACTCTAATCGCATTGGTTGTTCCTGCATTTCCTGAACCATATTTACGAACATCTTTGTGTAGATAATATTTACCTAAAATAAAAGAACCGGAGATAGATCCCACTAAATATGAAATTATAAGAGTGAGAAATACATTCATCAATCACCACTCCTATTTTTAAGATCAATTTTAATTGGTGTTCCAATAAATGAATAGGATTCTCTAATTTGGTTTTCTATATATCTTATATAAGAAAAATGAAACAATTCTTTATCATTTACACTTAATAAAAATCTAGGAGGTCTAGTAGCAACTTGTTGTCCGAAGTAAAGTCTTCCTCTCTTTCCTTTATCAGAAGGAGGTTGGTTCATAAGAACGGCTTTATTTAGTATTTCATTTAACACTGATGTCTTTATTCTGTGATTGTAATTGTTATTTGCAATTAATACAGTATCTAGTAGTTTATCAACTCTTTGTCCTGTTAGTGCTGATATAAATATAATAGGTGCATAGTTTATAAATGGCAATCTTTCCCTTATAGATTTTTCATATTTTTTAATTGAATCGTTGTCTTTTGTAACCGCATCCCATTTGTTTACTGCTACAACTATCGCTTTATTATTATCATGGGCATAACCAACAATTTTAGAGTCTTGTTCACTTACTCCTTCTTCAGCGTCAATTAGTAGAACGCATACATTAGATCTTTCAATAGCAGTAAGTGTTCTTATAACTGAATATCTTTCAACTGCTTCGTTAATTTTTTTCTTTTTTCTTAGCCCTGCAGTGTCCACAAGAGTTAGCTCAGTGTCCTTGTAGATAAAATGAGAGTCAATAGAGTCTCTTGTAGTTCCTGGAATATCAGTAACTATTGATCTTTCTTCTCCTAAAATAAAATTGATAAGTGAACTTTTACCTACATTTGGCTTACCAATAAGAGTTACTCTTACAGTTTCGTCATATTCATCACTTGTATCTATTTCAAATTCTGAAGTTACTATATCTAAAAGGTCTCCTACTCCAGTTCCTTGTTCTGCTGATATTAAAACAGGAATCCCTAATCCTAGTTCAAAAAAATCATAGTAATTATCTTTAGCTGACTTAGAGTCATATTTGTTTATACATAGGACAATTTTTTTATTAGATCTTCTAAGGTATTTTGCAATATCTACGTCTGTTGGAGATAGTCCGTGAATACCATCAAGTACAAATATAATTACATCCGAAGTCTCTAATGCTAAATCAGCTTGACCTTTTATGCTAGACATAAAGATATCTTCATCTTTTAAGTCCAATCCTCCAGTGTCAACTAATAAAAATTTCCTACCTTGCCAAGATGCATCGCTATAAATTCTATCCCTAGTAACTCCTGGTGTGTCTTCTGTAATAGATATTTTTCTTCCTACAATTTTATTAAAAAGTGTTGATTTACCAACATTTGGTTTTCCAATAATCGATACAATGGGTTTTTCCATAATAACCTCCATTCTATTAGAATTATATCATTTAAAAAATATAGTTGCAATTAAAAGAACCTTATAAAATAAAGGTTTGTAGCTTCAGATTAAATAATATATTCCATTTATTTAACATAATTTTAAATTTAAATTAAAAAACCGCTATCGCGGTTTAATTACTTAAGATATTTTTAAAAGGATTATTATATTTTAAAGCCTTATTAATAATATTTAAATCTTTTTTATTGTTTTTATTCAAATATGTTATTTCAAACTGTTTTAAATTAGTCATAGCAAATGGCATTCCATCAGAACCAAAATAATACAGGTTAGCTACTCCAGTTGACTTTTCTTGAATAATAAGGATTCGTCCTCTATTATCAAAAAGATATCTAAGCACTATATTCTTATTATTTTCACTCACAGTCCTGTCTAGAATATTATAACCATTTAAATAATTAATATTTGAAGATATTGTATCTAAAGCAAAAATCATGGAATTCTTTTGACTTTCTATTTCTCCACCGTTGTTATTTTTTGAATCAATCGTTGGTAGTTTTCCAATTCTTGAAACTTCACTTATTTGATTTTCTCTAAGATTATTTACAAATTCCAAATTTTCATTAGCTGCATATAATATATTGTCATATAGACCAATTGCATTACTTTTTAAATTTAAAATATTAGAAACTCTACTTGAGAAGTCCTCTGGTTTAAAACTTGCACCGTACTTGCTTTTATATTCAGCTATTCCTTTTACAGCTCTGTCTCTAAAGAAAAAATTTGTATCATCTAGTAATTTTATCATCCCTTCTCTCTTTTTTAAAACGTGGGATAGCTCAGCTACTTTCTCATTTATTTTATTAGTCGCATCATAACTAGTCTTTAAAGATACATATGTTTCATTTCTTTCAGCTATAACTTTAGAATTTACAGATGAATTATCGAAGTATGTGGTCTCTATATTTTTAATATTAGAGCTATCCCCTTTTAATTTTTTCTGTATTTCATTATCTATTTTTAGATTTATAAAAGATAGATAGTAATCGTCAAGCTCAAATATAAGTGACTTTGTGTCTACAAAATTTTCATACTGTGAGAGTTTGGAAGCTTCTTCACTTATGCTTTTTATCTTATTCGAAATGGCTTCCTTTTCATTATTTAAATCAGAAAATTTTTTATCTAATTCTTCAATTTTCTTTTCATGTGCAGTTTTATTTGATTTTTCAGTATTTATAAGCGATCCTAAACCTTCATAGTTTTTATAACAAAAATATGAAAGAACTGATGAAGCTATTAGAAAAACCGATATAAAAATTATTGCAATTTTATTTTTCATTGGTTCCTCCTAAATTAATAACTTCAATCTGACCTTTATTTATAAAGTAATCTGATATTAGATTTGTTATTTTTGAATTTAAGCTATCCATTGATTTAGAGTTCAATTCTCCAGTGCTTATTCCAGATTTCTCCATTTCTTTTAGCAAAGAACAGAATGAAAACAAATCGCTTCTAAGTGAATTTAAATTTTTAGGTAGTTCTTTAGTTTCTATTATTTCATTTAAATTCCTTGAGTAAATGACTAAATTAAATAGTTCTAGTTTTAATTTCGAGCTGTCTATGTTCGGATTTCTCTTTAAAATGTAGTTTATAAATCCATCCTTACTGTATTTATCTACAAAAGGATTTAAATTTAGAACCCCATACAAATCTTTTGAAATCTGCTCAGTTTTTATATCTGAAACATCAATAAAGTCAGAAATCTTGCTTTCTAATTTTTCATCAGAATAAATTCCTGACTTAAAATATCTTTCAAACTTTAATACTTCACTTACAACTTGAGATTCGATGCTTTTATTCTTTTCTTCAAATTCTTTTATTCTATTAGTCAGCATATTTTCTGATTCAAAATAATCATATCCATATTTAGTTTTAAAATCTTTAGAGCTAACTTCTAAATCTTCATTTAACTTTAAAATATCTTGAGAAATTTCTTCGTTCTGACTTTGCTTTTCATTAAGCTTTATCTCTAACTCTTTATTTTCCTCAACTAATTTATTGTAAGTAGATTTGCTATTTGTTGAAAGATAGTATGCAACAGAAGACCCTATTAGAAGTATAGCTGATATTACTAATAATACCTTGTAAGTTGTTTTCATAGCTTCTTAATTATAATTCCATGGTTTGACCCATTTTTATTATCAATAGTTTTTATAAAAATAAACGATACTATCATAAAAACAAAACCGACCAATAATGAATACATCTCTTTTAAGTTTAGTAACATTCCAATTACTACTCCAGATATAAGAAATATAAGAGGAAGTCCATAGACTAAAGAAATATATCTTAATACAGCTTTTGAATCGGTAGTAATCTCAACTCTATCGCCGATTTTAAGTCCTATATCATTTTTAACATTTATATATTCTTGTTTATTTTCACCACAATGGGCAGAACATGATTCACATGAACTGCCACATGCAGCGAGTCTTGTTACTATAATTTTTGCTTTATCATCATTTAATTCAAAAACAATACCTGTCTGTTTCAATATATCACTCCTTTATAGGTTTGATATGAACTTCTCTTAATTGTTCTTCGCTTAATTCTGTTGGTGCTCCTGTAAGTAGACATGATGCTGATTGTGTCTTAGGAAAAGCAATTACGTCTCTAATGTTTGAAGAGTTTGTAAATAGCATTACAAGTCTGTCTAGACCATAAGCTAATCCTCCATGTGGTGGTGCTCCGTATTTAAATGCTTCTAACAAGAATCCAAATTTGTTTTCTGCATCTTCTTCTGTAAAGCCTAATGCTTTAAACATCTTCTTTTGAATTTCTCTATCGTTAATTCTGATGGATCCTCCACCCATTTCATCTCCATTTATTACGATATCATATGCTTTTGCTCTTGCATTTGCAGGGTCTGATTCAACTTTATCCAAATCTTCATCCATTGGAGCTGTAAATGGATGGTGAACTGCAACATATCTATTTTCTTCTTCTGAATATTCAAATAGTGGGAATTCCGTAATCCAAACTAATTCGAATTTACTATCATCTATTAGATTCATATCGCGGGCAACTTTATTTCTTAAATTTCCAAGACTATCAAATACCACTTTATCCTTACCAGAAACTATTAAGATTAGGTCTCCTTCTTCTGCGTTAAATGCTTTTGTAATTTTATCAAGAATTCCTTCTTTTAAGAATTTATCTATTCCAGTAATAGATTTACCTTCTTCTATCTTGATATTTACTAAACCTTTAGCTCCAAAGTCTTTTACAAAATCTTCAAGTTTAGAAATACCTTTTCTAGAATAAGCCTTAGCTCCACCTTTAACATTGATGCCTCTTACAGAATTGAATTCTTTTGCAGATTGTTCAAATACTCCAAATCCACAATCTTTAACGATGTCTGTTATATTTTGGATTTCCATTCCAAATCTTAAATCTGGCTTGTCGATTCCATATCTTTCCATAGCTTCTTTATACTTCATTCTCTTGATAGGAAGTTCAATGTCTATGTCAAGCATCTCTTTAAAAGCTACCTTTAAGAATTTTTCATTCATATCAAGGACATCTTCCACATCTACAAAACTCATTTCCAAGTCTATTTGTGTAAATTCTGGTTGTCTGTTAGCTCTTAAGTCTTCATCTCTGAAGCATTTTGTAATTTGTATATATCTATCTAGTCCAGATACCATTAAAAGTTGCTTTAAAAGCTGTGGTGATTGAGGAAGTGCGTAGAACTTACCAGGATTAACTCTACTTGGTACAAGGTAGTCTCTTGCTCCTTCTGGAGTTGGTTTAGTAAGCATTGGAGTTTCAACTTCAATAAAACCATTTTCAGCAAAAAAGTCTCTTGTAACTTTATAGAATTTAGATCTAACCATTAAATTATTAATCATGCTTGGCTTTCTTAAGTCCAATGATCTATTTTTAAGTCTCATGTTTTCTGATACATTGTCGTCATCTTTTACATAGATTGGTGGAACATCAGATATATTTAAAATTTTAAGTTCATCAGCTAAAACTTCTATATATCCAGTAGGTATATTTTCATTAACTGAAGATCTTTTTCTAACTTTACCTTTTACACCTATTACAAATTCAGATCTTAATTTTTTTGATTTTTCAAATAATTCTTCATCCGGTTTATCATTAAATACGATTTGACAAATTCCAGATCTGTCTCTTAGATCCACGAAATTAAGAGAGCCTAAGTTTCTTTCCTTTGCAACCCATCCCATTAGTACTACTTCTCTAGCTATGTCTTTTTCTCTTAAATCTCCTGCATAGTCAGTTCTTCTTAAATTTCCTAAACTTTCCATATTACCTCCAAAAAAAATACTCGCCCACAGAAAGGGACGAGTTTACTCGCGGTACCACCCTAATTAGGATAACCTCACTTAATGTTTTAACGCAGGTCATGCGTTTATCCTTTACGAAAGCTGTCACTAAAAGTTTCTTCTGAATGCTTTGCACCAACCAGCATTTCTCTAATTTCCATAAACATTTTTCTCACTTTCAGATAATTTCTTTTATTTTTTAAAATTAACTTAATTATAATTTATAATTAATTAATTTGCAACTAACAAACTCTATTTTTAGCTTTTTCTAATAATTTAGATGGATATTCTGTAAGATTTTTTTCAATTATGTGATCATATGCTATTCCCATTGCTTTATCCATTCCCTGACAACCAGCAAACAATACTAAATCATCATCTTTTGTACCATCTATTACCTTTTCGACTGCTTCTTTAAGATTATCTTCTAATACAAATTTAATATTATGTTTTGACATAACTTTCTTAAAGGCTTCAAGTTCATCATCTGTAACTTCATCCTTCCAAGTGACAGTATCTTTACTCAAAGTTACAATAAATTCTCTTGGTTTAAGTCTATCGTACCAACTTGCAATTACCTCTGCATTTTCTTCATTTAAGTCTGCTCCTCTACTACCTCTAATTGCATATAGTATATCCAAATTTTTATAATCCATCTTGGAAAGGGTGTCTAAAGTTACTTCAATATTATTTTTATTTGCAAAATGGTCGTCTACTATTTTAAACCCTTCATCAAATATAACTTCGAATCTTCTTTCTACACCCGTGAAATCTTGTATTCCTGCTAAGATTGTATCTATATCTATTCCATTTACTAGACCTATTGTTGTAGCAACTATAGCATTCATTACAGATGAGTATCCTGCAACCTTTAGCTCTACATCAAATGATTGTTTCTTGATAGTTATACCTTTTAACTTGATATCTCTGTTTACTATAAACTTAAATTTTCCAAAACCAGTTGATAGATCTAAATTATCTATTGAAATATCTTCTAAATTATTTTTTAAAGAATATGTTACTACCTGAGCTTTAGTATTATTTCTAAGATCATTTATCAGTTCAAAATCAGAATTCAATATTGCAACACAATCTTCTTTTGCGTGTCTAATTAATCTTGACTTAACATGGTAGTACCTTTCGAAAGATCCGTGGTTTACAATATGTTCTGGAGTTATATTGTTAAATGTTACTATATCAAAATCTGTAGCATAAGCTCTTGCTAATTCTCCAGCAGAACTTGATACTTCCATAATCACATGATCTATTCCTTTATTTACCATATCGTAAAAATAGTATTGAAGATCTTTGCTCTCTGGAGTTGTAAGTATTGAAGGAATCTCAACATCTGCATACTTTGTATATACGGTTCCAGAAATTCCTGTATTGTAACCTGCTTTATCATAAATACATTTTGTCATAAAAGCTGTAGATGTCTTGCCGTTTGACGCTGTTATTCCTGTTACTTTTAATTTTTTTGATGGCTCACCAAAGAAAATAGAGGCAACCTTAGCTAGAGCAATCCTTGAATTTTTAACTTTTATTTGAAGTATATCTTCCTCTACAAAATTTTCTACGATAACTGCAACTGCTCCAGATGCTACTACATCTTTTATAAAGTCATGACCATCAACCCTATATCCTTTTATAGCTACAAAAAGAGTTCCTTTCTTGACTTTTTTTGAATGAAACTCTACAGAACTTATTTCTACAGATTCTAGAGTTTTTTCATCACCGTTTTTTATTTCTAAATATTCTATACTATCTATCAAAGCTTTTAATTTCATAATTCCTCCAATAAACTATTCTTCATTAAAATATCTTCTTCTACCCTACTATTATATGTTATTAAATCCCTAAAGTTCAAATGTTGTTTAAATTTTAAATTTTTTCTATTTAAAATCTTTGTACTTGCGCTTACACCGAAACCTAAAATGGATTCCACTTCTTCTATCATTATAGAGTTGTAGATGCACTCAAAGCCCTTTTTAGAAAATCCTATATTTTCTCCTGAATCTACCATCCTCTTTTGGCGATATAGATAGTATGGAAAATAATTATTCTCTGCCATAATCGTTTTAATCAAATCAAAGGAGTCACTTGTAGAATAAAATTTATTTTCTTTAAATAATCTCGAGCCATTTTTAATTGAAAGTGAATGTACAGTTATATTTTCTGGATTTAGCCCGATTATTTTCTCTAGAGAATTATTTACGTCATCTATTGTTTCATCTGGCAGACCAGCGATTAAATCCATATTTATTATAAATCCTTTATCTTTTGCTAAATTATAAGCATTAAGTATATCTTCTGTTGAATGTGTTCTTCCAATCGTTTTAAGAGTCTCATCCTTCATCGTTTGCGGATTTATAGATATTCTATTTACACCGTATTTTTTAAGTATTTCTAACTTTTTTTCGTCTATAGTATCTGGTCTTCCACACTCCACAGTGTATTCACAATTTATGTCAAACTTATTTTGAATTTCATATAGAAGTCTTTCAAGATTATAATTATCTAAAGCAGTCGGTGTGCCTCCACCAATATAAATTGATGTTGGAATAATTTCTTTATTCACAGATTTAAACTCTTTTATAAGATTATCTATGTAGATATCCATTTTTTCCTTATCCGTTTTATATGTAGTAAATGAACAATAACTACAAATTGAAGGACAGAATGGAATATGGAAATATAGAGAAATATTTGATCTCTTATGTGAAAAAATATTATTTTCTAATTTTACAATATCTATAAGCTCATCTATTTTACTAGGTTTCATCAAGTAATCATCTTCCAAAATCTTTTTAGTTTCTTCTATAGATTTTTCTTGAAGAAGTTTTCTAACTAGTTTTGTAGGTCTAATTCCAGTAAGCACTCCATATTCGTTTGATATTTCTACATTCGAAAAAAGACTAAGAAGTATATCTTTTTTTATCTTAGTCTTATCTTTTATAGAAAATTTATCTTTTAGTAATATTTCCTCTTGATCAATATTTATTTTTATTTCTAACTTATCATTTATATCTACTAAAATATCTTTATCCTTTGAATTTTCTCTAGATGGAAAGCATTCTCTTAGTAGGTTATAAATCGTAAGGTTAAGTCCTTCATTATTTGAGTGTACTTGTATCACTTTTCTTACCCTTTATTAGATAAATGCCAATTCCAAGTAGTATAAAAACTATGCTTACTATTTGAGAGACTCTAAGAGGTCCTATATATAAAGAGTCTGTTCTTAGTCCCTCTATAAAGAATCTTCCAATTCCATAGACTATTGCATAAATTGCTAGCATCTGCCCATCAAATTTCTTATGTTTTGAAATATAAAAATATAAAAATAGTGCAAGGCTTATGTCTACAATAGATTCATAAAGAAATGTTGGATGTACCTTAACTCCGTCTACCATAATCCCCCAAGGGAGATCTGTCGGACCACCATGAGCTTCTTGGTTTATAAAATTTCCCCATCTTCCTATTCCTTGTCCAATAGCAAGTCCAGGTGACATTACGTCTAAAAGTTTAAGGAAATCAACTTTCTTTTTCTTAGAATAAATATATGCAAAAATTATTCCTGTTATTATTCCGCCATATATAGCAAGTCCACCATTTCTAATAGCAAATATTTCACTTAAATGATCTTTGTAGTATTCCCATTCAAATAAAACATAGTAAATTCTAGCGCCAATTACCGATGGAATTATTCCTATCAATATAAAATCGGAAACAATATTTTCTTTGAGACCCTGCTTCTTTGCAAGCTTATCTCCCATTAGCACTCCTAGAAGCGCACCTGTTGCAATAAGTATTCCATACCATTTTATTGATATACCAAAAATGGTAAATGCTGTTGGGTTCATTTAGACTGATACTCCTTTATGATTTGAACACCAGCGCTGACACCCAGTCTTGTTGCACCTGCTTCTATCATCTTAAGGGCAGTATCTAAATCTCTAATTCCACCAGAAGCCTTAACTTCTAAATTATCTCCAACTATGTTTTTCATAAGCTCAACATCTTCTACTTTTGCTCCAGCGGTAGAAAATCCTGTAGATGTCTTTACAAAGTTAGCTCCTGCTTCCATAGATAATTCGCAAGCTTTTACTTTTTCTTCATCGCTTAGAAGACATGTTTCTATGATTACTTTAACTGTTCTTCCATTTGCTGCTTGTACAACTGATTTAATATCTTCTAAAACTACATCGTATTGTTTTGATTTTAAAGCTCCAACATTTATAACCATATCAATTTCGTCAGCACCTTCTTGTACTGCAAAATCAGTTTCAAAAAATTTAGTTTCTTTTGTTGTTGCCCCTAAAGGAAAGCCTACCACTGTACATACAAGCACATCGCTATCACGTAATTCTTCATAGGCAGTACTTACCCAGTATGGATTTACACATACAGATTTAAAATCATACTCTTTAGCTTCCTTACATAGATTCTCTATCATTTCTTTTGTAGCTTCTGGCTTCAAAAGTGTATGATCAATCATTTTATTTAAATTCATTTAGTCCTCCAGATTATCGGTGTCCCAGTTTGTATACACATCTTGAACATCATCATTATCTTCAAGAGTGTCAATTAATTTTTCCATTAATTTTATATCATTTTCATCGGTTAGCTCTGTGTAGTTTGAAGGAAGGAATGTTATGTCTGATTGTACAAATTCATATCCGTTTTCTTCAAGCCCATCACGCACTTCTTCGTATGATTCTGGACTGGTTATGATTTCAAAAGCCTCATCTCTATCGATTACATCTTCAGCGCCAAGATCTAGTGCTAAAAGCATAAATTCTTCTTCATCTACATTTTCATGTTTTAAAACTCCAAGTTGACCCTTTTTTTCAAACATAAAGGAAACGCAACCTGGTTGTCCAAGATTTCCACCATTCTTATCAAAGGCGTGTCTTACTTCTGGAGCAGTTCTATTTCTATTGTCTGTAAGGCATTTAACCATTACTGCAATTCCAGATGGTCCATAACCTTCGTAGGTTATCTCTTCAAAGTTATCTTGACCAAGCTCACCACATCCTTTTTTAATAGCTCTTTCGATGTTGTCATTAGGCATATTTTCAGCTTTTGCTTTGTCAATAGCTACTTTCAAAGAAGCATTATATTCAGGATCTGGTCCGCCTTCTTTGGCTGCAACCATTATATATCTTCCAAGCTTAGTAAAAATCTTACCACGTCTTGCGTCTTCTTTTCCTTTTTTATTTTTTATATTATTCCATTTTGAATGTCCTGACATATTATTATCCTTTCTAAAATCATTCTCTAAATTTAAATTTTATCACAAAACATAAGAAAATAAAACATTTATGAATTTTCCTAATAACGTTGTATTTTATATAATTTTGTAAACTTAAAAATAAAAAGAGATCAGCAATATTTTTACCAATCTCATAAAATTTATATTCAATTTTCCTATTAATTAATCTACAAAAGTCGCGGAAACTTCTGTCCATATTCTATCATAAAGTTTAGAATTTTCTCCCAAGTCTTCGAAGTATTCCAATGGTGGTAAATGATTATAATCTGGATAAGCAACTTTTGAATTTCTAAGTTCTTCCGGAAGACCTTCCTTCACTCCTTTTATTGGTGAAGTATAACCCATACAATAATCAGCATTTAATATCCCTACATCTTTTCTTAAAAGATAATTTATAAATTCATGTGCTCCTTCAACATTCTTTGCATCTTTCGGAATACACATAGAATCCATCCAAATATTTGCTCCTTCTTTTGGAATAACATAATCAAGGTCTTTATTTTCAGAAATCATATACGCGGCGTCACCAGAGTACATAGGCATCATAGCTCCGTCGCCTTGTACCATCACATCACGACCATCATCTGTAAGGTAAGCATATACAAGTGGCTTCTGCTCAATTAGAGCTTCCTTGGCTTCTTGTAATTCAAATGGATCTACAGAATTCATAGAATAACCGAGCATCTTTAACGCTATTGCTATGGAATCTCTTTGAGAGTTATACATTATTATTTGTCTTTTGTATTCTGGATTCCACAAATCTTTCCAAGAAGTTGGTGGTGTCTTTACCATTGTCTTGTTGTATACAATCCCCATTGTTCCAGAAAAATATGGTACTATATACTCTCCTGTTGGATCGAATTTAGGAAATCTAAATTCTGGAAGAATATTGTCCATATTTGGTATTTTAGAAAAATCTAACTTTTGAAGTCTATTTTCTTTTATTAATCTTTCAACCATATAATCAGAGGGAACAATAACATCGTACGGTGTATGACCATTTGCAATCTTTATATATAAATCTTCATTTGACGCAAAAGTATCATAGATAACTTTTATGCCTGTTTCTTTTTCAAAATCTTTTAAGACTTGAGGATCTATATATTCCCCAGCATTATATACATTTATTGTTGAACCACTAGTAGATTCCTTCTTACAAGAAGTCATCATTGATGAGAAAATTACTAATATTAAAATAAAAATTATATTTTTAAATTTCTTCACTTAAAGCCTCCACAGTTCCCTTACTTCTCTTATTAATAACTACTAAGAGAATCAACAGTGACAAGAACATAAGTGTACTCATAGCATTTATAGATGGATTTATTCCCTTTCTAGCCATTGAATAAATAGTTATTGAAAGATTGTTAAATCCATGGCCTGTCGTAAAATATGAAATAACAAAATCATCTATTGACAGTGTAAATGCCATAAGAGCCCCTGTAAAAATCGCAGGCATTATTTGAGGTATAACTACATTTTTAATAGCATAAAAAGGTGTAGCTCCTAAATCAAGTGCAGCTTCTAGCATGTTTTTATCCATCTGTTGAAGTTTTGGTAGGATAGAAAGAATTACATATGGTATACAGAAAACAATATGAGAAAGTGTCATTGTCATAAAGCCGAATTTTAAATTAAAAAATCCAAATAATCCCATTAGTCCTACTGCAGTAACTATATCCGGATTTAAAACCGGAAGATAGTTTACATCTAAAATTATTTTCTTTTTAAATCCTCTAAGCTCATTAAGTCCTATAGCCGTTAGAGTTCCTATTATTGTAGAAACTATTGTAGAAACCATTGCAACTAGTAAGGTATTATAAAGGCTTTGTAAGATAATTGGATCTTTTATAAGCTCTGTATACCAACCTAAGGTAAAGCCAGCCCACTGTCCTCTTAGTTTAGAATCATTAAACGAAAAAACCATAAGGACTATTATAGGAGCGTATAAAAAAATAAATATTAATGCAACATAAAATTTTTCAAGAAACTTTTTTATCATTTTATACCTCCTTGTTCTGTGTCATCTTCAAATAGATTTTGAAGTATCATTATTACAAACATTATTAATATCAGCACAATTGATATAGCCGAACCAAATGCCCAATCTCCCGTAAAAGTAAATTGCTTTTCGATTAAATTACCAATTAAATAAAATCTATTACCTCCAAGTAAATCAGGAATTACAAATGTAGAAATAGCAGGAATAAATACCATGGTTATTCCAGTGTAAACTCCTGGCAAAGAAAGCGGAAAGATTACTTTTTTAAAAATTTGTGCATTTGTAGCACCTAAGTCTTTTGCTGCTTCTATAAGAGATTTATCCATCTTAACCAATGTTGAATATATCGGAAGTACCATAAATGGCAAAAAGTTATAAACCATACCAAGCATGATTGCATTTATATTGTACATAAGATTTAACGGTGCAATTCCAAATAATCCTAAAAATTTATTTATAAGACCATTATTACCAAGCAAGGTAAGCCAAGCGTAGGTTCTAAGTAGGAAATTCATCCACATTGGTACAACAAATAATAACATCAGAGAGTTTCGCCATTTATCGCTCATTCTGGAAATATAGTACGCAACTGGATAACCTACAATTATGCATAGTAGTGTAGATCCTATAGCTAAAAGTATTGATACTAAAAATATTTTTATATAAAGTGGCTCGAATACTCTTCTAAAATTATCAAATGTAGGTGAAAAGTTTGCAAGGCTCATTCCACTACTACTATTAAATGAATATACTAATACTAAAATAATTGGAAAAACTATAAAGACCAATGACCACATGAAGTACATATACGAATATTTTTTCATAGCTACCTCTTCATAACATGAATTAAATCGGGTTTAATATTTATTCCAACTTCTTCGTCTACTTTTTTTAGCTCTGTAGATTGAACCAATAAGTCATAACCATTAGTTCTAACTACCATTTCATAATGTACGCCTTTAAATACTTCTGAGACAACTATTCCTTGTAATTTCCCTTTACCGTGCACTAATTCAACATCTTCTGGTCTAATTACAACATGAATCTTTTCATTCTTTTCAAAACCCTTGTCCACACAAACAAACTCTTCTCCAAGAAATGAAACCCTATAGTCATCGTTCATAACTCCATCTATTATATTAGACTCCCCAATAAAGTCAGCTACAAATGAATTTTTAGGTTCGTTATATATATCAATTGGGCTTCCTATCTGTTGAATTTCACCTTTATTAAGCACAACAATGGTGTCACTCATGGTAAGAGCTTCTTCTTGATCATGGGTAACGAATATAAATGTAATCCCAGCAGATTGTTGTATTGCCTTTAGCTCAAGTTGCATCTTTTGTCTAATCTTTAAATCTAGTGCACCTAATGGTTCATCTAATAATAGAACTTTAGGTTCATTAACCAAGGCTCTCGCTATAGCAACTCTTTGTTGTTGCCCTCCAGAGAGAGAATCAATATTTCTCTTTTCAAATCCTTCAAGACTAACTAAGCCTAAGGCAAATTTTACTTTTTCATCGATAATCTTCTTTTCTACTTTTTTTATCTTTAAACCAAACGCAATATTCTCATAGACATTCATGTGAGGAAATAGTGCATATTTTTGAAAAACTGTATTTATTTCTCTCTTATAAGCTGGAATATCTACAATACTTTTTCCATTAAAGATCACATCTCCCTCATCTGCAGTTTCAAATCCACCTATTATTCTAAGGAGTGTTGTCTTTCCACAGCCAGAAGGACCTAGTAATGTTACAAACTCATTTTGTTTTATATATAAATTAAAATCTTTTAAAACTGTGTTGTCTCCGTAAGATTTGCTTAAATTTTTAATTTCTATTATATTTCCCATGTCATGCTCCTTTAAAAGTTTGGTGGAGAAGATATCCAAAGAACCTTCGCCTCTGTTCTAGAATTATTTTCAAGATGGTGATTGGCTTTTGCTTCAAAGTAAAAAGTTTCTCCTCTTTTTAATTTTTGCACTTTGTCGCCAATGTATAAATCCACAAATCCTTTTAAAACATATCCAAAAGTTTCTCCTTCAAAAGGTGGTATCTCTTCCGATTTTCCATCAGGATTAATAGTTATTATAATAGGTTCCATCATGAATCTCTGCGCATTTGGAACAATCCATGAAATAGAATGACCTAACTCTTCATTTGTATTTTCAAAATAATCATCTTCAGAGAAGAAGAACTTAGCTTCATCATCTTTAAAGAATTCAATTGGACTAGTTCCAAGCGCTTCTAGAATATCTATCAATGTAGTCACAGATGGAGAAGTTAAATTTCTTTCCACTTGGGAGATAAAACCTTTTGTAAGTTCAGATCTCTTCGCAAGCTCATCTTGTGTTAAATTTTGAGAAATTCTAATAAGTTTTAATTTATTTCCTATATCCATTTTATACCTCATATATTAAACACTTTGTTTTATTTACTAAACTTATTATGTACCAACACTTTTTCTATGTCAACAGTATTTAATAAATTTAATTTATTGTTTTATTTAATAAACAAATGAAGTTTTTAATTAATGATATAATATTATAGAGGTGAAAGATGAATAGAGAAAATAATTTCGATTTACTGAGAATATGTATGGCTTTTTACGTAGTTCTACTACACACAAGTGCAAGTTATTGGAATACATATTTAAATTTTTCTAAAAATTTTATTATTATGAGTGGACTAAACTTTTTGACCAGATGCTCAGTTCCTGTCTTTTTTATGATTAGTGGATATTTTATGTTTAAAAGAGAACTTAGTATTTCTAAAATATTAAAGTCTGCTGCAAGAATATATATTCTTTATATAGTTTTCACGATTCTATATGCAATTAAAAATTTAAATGGAGATTATACCATAAATAATTTTATTGAATGTGTTATAAATGGTTACTACCATCTTTGGTTTTTAAAAAATCTTGCTTGGGCATATCTTTTTATTCCTATTTACAAATCTGTTATAGAATATAAAGATGGTTATTACGTCAAGTATGTGATTTTATTATTCTTAGTTTTTGGTATTTTAAAATATAATATTCAAAATATTCTACCAATTTTTGAAAATAGTAATCTATCGCAACTTTTTGATAAGTTTACACTTTATGGTTATTCAGATACTACCCTCTATCTATTTTTAGGATATTATTTAGGAAACTTGAAAATAAATACTTCAAGTTTTAAGTTATTTTTCATTTATTTAATTGTTTCAGTTTTTGGAATAGCTTTAGAATCTATTTCTTTAATATATTTAGGAGAAGTAAAGGGAATAATTTTTGATAATTTTGGAATTTTAATATTTTTACAATCAATATTTATCTTCTTAGGATTTAAAAATTTAAATGTAAATCATAGTTTAAATTCATTTAGCAATCTGGCATTGGGAGTTTATTTATTTCATCCAATATTTTTAGAAAAGTTAACTTCTATACTTAATTTTTCAAATCTATTTATACAGATTACTTTTCTTGCATTAGCTACATTCATCTTAACGGCAATATTTGTTTATTTAATAAGATTTATTCCATTTATAAAAAAGTATTTATAATGGCTATAATTATGGCAATAAAAAAGTGAAGTTTAAAATCTAAACTTCACTTAATTTTTATTCTTTTTCAATTATTGATTTCGCTTCTTCGGATAGATCTTCTTCTTTTATATGTTTATCCTCAGCATCTTCATTTGGGTTTTCTTCATTATTAAATATTCTTAAGAACTCTGTTCTATCTATAGTTTCTTTTTCTAGTAGAACATCTGAAACCCTTATTAGCGTATCTAAATTATCTGATAATAAATTTTTAGCTTTATTATATGCTTCAGAAATTATTCTTGAAATCTCTTCATCAATTTCTGATGCGGTTTTATCAGAATAATTTTTAGATCTATTTAAATCCCTTCCAACAAAGACTTCATCTTCATCACTACCATATGTGATAGTTCCAAGCTTTTCACTCATTCCATACTTAGTTACCATTGCTCTTGCAAGTGCAGTGGCTCTCTCAATGTCATTTGATGCTCCAGTTGATATGTCATCTAGTACAAGGGACTCTGCTACCCTACCTCCAAGTAGAGAAACTAAATTATCTTCCATTTCTTTTTTGGTCATATAATTAACATCATCTTCTGGAATGTATGCGGTAAATCCTCCTGCCATTCCTCTAGGTATAATTGTAATCATATGAACTGGATCGTGGTTTGGAAGTAACTGCGAAACTACAGCATGACCAGATTCATGTACAGCAGTTAATTTTCTTTCTTTATCAGAAATTACTCTGGATTTCTTTGCTGGACCAGCTTGTACTTTTATTGCTGCTTCCTCAACATCTTCCATATTTATACTACTTTGGTTTCTTCTCGCAGCTAAAAGAGCTGCTTCATTCATCAAGTTTTCTAAATCTGCTGGAGAAAATCCTGGTGTTTGTTTTGCGATAACTTTAAAGTCTATATCTTCAGCTAATGGTTTATCATGGGCGTGAACTTTTAATACTTCTTCTCTTCCTCTAACATCAGGTTTTCCAATATATACTGTTCTATCGAATCTTCCTGGTCTCAAAAGTGCAGGGTCAAGTATATCTGCCCTATTTGTAGCAGCCATTACTATGACTCCTTCATTTTTACCAAATCCATCCATTTCAATTAGAAGTTGATTTAGGGTCTGTTCTCTTTCGTCATGTCCTCCCCCTAAGCCAGCTCCACGTCTTCTTCCAACAGCATCTATTTCATCTATAAAAATAATGCATGGAGCATTTTTCTTTGCAGTATCAAATAAATCTCTTACTCTACTAGCTCCAACTCCAACGAACATCTCAACAAAATCAGAACCACTCATTAAAAAGAATGGTACTTTCGCTTCACCAGCAACTGCTCTTGAAAGATATGTTTTACCAGTTCCAGGAGGGCCTACCATTAGAACTCCCTTTGGAATTCTTGCACCTATCTTTGTGAATTTCGAAGGGTTCTTTAAAAAGTCTACAATTTCTTGAAGCTCTTCTTTTTCTTCTTTTAGACCTGCTACTTGACTAAAAGTTACAAGTCCTCCTTCTTCAGGTTTTACAACTCTGGCCTTACTCTTGCCAAAGCTGTTCATTTTCCCTCCACCTTGTGCATTTTGTATAAAATTAAACCATATAAATCCAAATAATATAAGCATCAAAAATGATGGTATTAGTTCTAAATAGAATGGCTTTGTATCTGGTTGATTGAATGTAACTTCAATTCCCTTTGACTTAATTTCTGAAGATAATTTATCCATATAAAGTTCTGCAGAATTACCTTTAGATGGTACTACTACTTTATATGTCTTGTCGTCATTTAAAGTCACAATGGCTATTCTTGAATCTTCATTTATATTTACAGATTTAATCTTAGAACCTTGTTCCAAGTCCTTAGAAAATTCTGAAAAATTCTTAGTTTCAATTACTCCTGATGGAGGATTGAAAAGTCTAATACCAAAGATGATTAGTAAAACAATCATCAGGTAAAAGGAAGCACCTCTGGCTTTCTTCATTTTATCACCTCAAATAAAAATTTTATTTATAATATTCTTCTTTTAATACTCCTACAAAAGGAAGATTCCTTCCAATTTGATTGTAGTCAAGACCATAACCAACTACAAAATAATCCGGTATTTCAAAACCGATATATTCGACTTCTACATTTTTTTGTCTCCTACTAGGTTTTGTAAGTAAAGTTATAGTTTTAACTGAGCGAGCTTCCCTTTCTTTGAAAAGTTCTATAATATGAGAGAGTGTATTGCCAGTATCTATTATATCTTCAACTATGAGCACATCTTTTCCTTTTATTGGAACCGTTATGTCTTTTGATATTTTTATATGTCCTGTGCTTTCACTGCCTTCATAAGAAGATGCCGCCATATAGTCAACTAAAATCGGCTTATCAATATGTCTAATAAGATCAGACATAAATGTTACACTTCCCTTTAGAATACCTATAACTACTAATTCCCTATCGCCGTATTCTTTTTCTAATTCCTTGCCAAGTTCTGCAACTCTTTTAGATATTTCATCTTCTGTTATTAGTATCTTATCAATCATTTCTCTCATATTTTTCCCACCTGATCCAAATTTTTTCATTAGTGTCGTCATACTCTGCTTTTCTGTATGGTACCACACAAACTATTTTCTCTTTAAATAATATTATAGGAACAAAATCCCTTTTAAAAGGAGGAACTTTTATATCATTAAAAAAATCCTTTAATTTCTTTGTCCCATTAAATCCCTTTGGAATAAATCTATCACCGGGTTTTCTAGATCTTACTTTCAAATAGTCTATAAAATACTTCGGTAATGTAAATGAATTTTCTGTTTCTTTATCAGAAATATAAAAGATTCCGAAATCAGTTTTATTTATTCCCATTTTCAAAAAAGTTTCTTTTAATATTATACCCTTTTTATAAGTATCTTTCAAAATAGATAACTCATCATTGTATCTAACAAATCTCAAATTGCTAGCTAAATCTACACCAGAATTATTTTTAAGGTAGATAAGCGAATCTATAGCTTCAAAATGTACCATTGATAGATCAACATTAGAATAGTATTTTTCAAGATACTTTCGGTAAATTAAGTACCTTTCTGGTCTACTAAGCTCTAATAACTTATCTACGGACAAACTCTTTTCTATTTTAAAATTTAACTCTATATTGTCAATTATTTCTATACTGTCTAAAGAATTATTTCTAAGTCTTATTAGTGCATCTTTGAATTTAGAATTAAATTCACTTTCTATTAATGGAATTAAAAGGTTTCTAATTTTATTCCTAGTATAATCATTTGAAAGATTAGTTTCATCAATCATATATTCTTGTCCCATAGATTTTAGTTCATTTTCTATGGTTAATCTATTTGTATTTAGAATCGGTCTTATGATTTTATCCCTAGAAATTGGAATACCTGTAAGCCCCTGTAAACCTGTTCCTCTAATTATTCTAAATAAAACTGTCTCCGCATTATCATCCAAATTATGAGCTAAAGCAATCTTATCAATATTTTCTATTGAATCGAAAAAATCATAACGAGCTTTTCTTCCAGCTTCTTCAGAAGTTAATTTATACTTTGCTGCTAGTTCATTCATATTAATATGATTAATATATAAAGGAACATCAAATTTATCGCAAAGATTTTTTACAAAATCTTCATCCCTTAATGCTGTTTCTCTTATTCCGTGATTTATATGGGCACAAGAAATACATAAATTATAATCATCTTTTATATATAAAAGTGCTCTTAACAAGTACACAGAGTCCGCACCGCCGGACAGTCCAACTAAAATCCTATCGCCTTTTTTTATTAAATTTTCACTTTTTATTGTTTCTAAAAATTTTTTAAACATAGAAAAAAAGTGATAGAAATATTTCTATCACTACCTCCTAGATTTGCTTCGTCCATACTTGGAATTTTGACGAGATCTCTTTTGCTCGTACTTTGTATTTGATTCTTTCATAAATTTTTGAAGTTTATCTTCAAAGGAAAGATCTTCATACTTAACTTCGATTTTTTCCTTAGGCTTAGGTGGTTCTGTTTGCTTCATAGAAAGTGAAATTTTATCATCTTCAATTTCTAACACCTTAACTTTTACAGAATCTCCTGTCTTTACATAGTCATTTATGTCTTTTACAAAACTATTTGATACTTCAGAAATATGTACAAGTCCTGTACTTCCATCTTCCAATTCTACAAAAGCTCCAAACTTCATAACTGATTTAACAGTTCCATCTACAATCTCACCAATTTCTAGCAAAATAGTCCTCCTAATGTCAATTATTCTTTTGCTCTTTATCTATATAGATAACTTCTCTAGGCTTAACCATTTTATATTCTTGCCTAGCGACTTTTTCTATGAATTCTTCCGAACCTGATTCGTTAATAGTTTCTTTAAGGTTACTTATGTCGCCTTTTAAAGATTCTATTTTCATTTTATTTTCATTATATTCGCTTATCTTTTTTGCTTTTAATGATTTTGCGTTTGTAAGTTCAATAGAGCCGTAAATAACTGAAAATAATATCACTAAAGCAAAAATTATTGCAGAATTTTTTTTCTTCCCTTTCATGGCACCCTCCATGATATTATTATTACATTTAAACCGTTAGTTTTCAAGTATTTTGTACATGTTTTCTGTATCAACCTTTTTTGCACCATCGATTAATTCAAGAGCTTCTATCTTTAGTATACCTGTACCAAAAGAAATCTCTAAAATATCTCCAGTGTTTACTTCTGTACTTGCCTTAGCAACTCTTCCATTAACAGTTATTCTACCTGCATCACAAGCTTCTTTTGCCAATGTTCTTCTCTTTATCACTCTCGAATTTTTTAAAAATTTATCTAATCTCAATTATTACTCCTTAATATATGTGTATTTATTTTATCTCTATCTACTCCCAATATTTCTGACGCCGCATCCCTATATGATTCCAGTTGCATCATATATTTTTTTGAATTATCAGAAATATCTATATCAGTCTTATAATCATATATTTCTATAAAATCATCAAATAATAGAATTAAATCCATTCTCCCGGAATGAATATGACCATCTTTAAGATAAGTAAAAGGAAGTTCTGTATATGTCTTTTTAGAAGATTTCACTTTATCTTTAAGAATGTCTAAATTATTAGTAGCGTTTCTTTTAACTTGTGATTTTAATTTTTCAAAAATAACTCTCTCTATATTTATATCATTTTTAATTTCAATTATAGAAGTGATGTTTTCAATATTTACATCTTCACCATTTATAAAGTCCATGATTGCTACTTTTAATATTTTTTCGATATCTACTTCTCCATCTTTTTTTATGATTTCAATAGATTTTTCCATGACCTTATGAAAAATTATACCATAGTAAGTTCCGTGGTAGATATTATCTGTACATGCTAAACTAATTTCTTCATTAGTTTTTAATTTTTCTGATAAATTTGGACAGATTATACTATCTTTAAAAGACTTATATTCCTTTGAAGAATCAACACTATTGTAACTTGAATTAAATATTTCTTTTGTCTTAGAAAAAGAAAGCTGCTTTTCGTAAAATCCTTCATTTGATATAAGGTATACTTCCTCTTTTGCCCTAGTTATTGCAACATAAAAAAGTCTAATATATTCCTTGAAATTTTCTAGAATGGACTTCTCTCTTGCTTCTTCATTACCATGGTCTAAAATAATATTTCTTGAATAACCAGTTCGGAACTCTAAATATCCTTTGTTACTTATTCTGTCAAAATAATCATCGGAATTAATTCTTAAACTTCTTTCTTCAATCAATATGACATGTTTGCCTTCTAGACCCTTTGCCTTATGAATATTCATTACTTTTATCGCAGAACTAATTCCTGGTTTAAATGTAACTTCATTCTTTTCTTTTATATTTCCAAGGTTTAATCCACTATCTAATACTTCTCTAAAGAAAGAATAAAAAACTTCATATTCATTTTCTGTGTAATTTCCATCGAAAAAAATATCTTCGTAGTACAGACTCATTAGTGCGCTTTCTCTATTTTCTTTAAATAAAACTAGATATTTACTTATAAATTCAAATTCTTCTTTATTTAAAATTTCGGGTTTATTTTTTAAATATTCTTCAAATCCTAAATTATTTATAACTTCGCTTTCTTTTTTTATCTTAACAGGATCTTTATTTAATATTTTTATTAAAAACTCAAAATAATTACTTGGAATTGGATTTTCAAAAAATCTAATTGCAATATAGGATCTCTTAACAGATTCATATGAAAAATAGTTTTCTTCTGATGTAGAGTCTACTTTTAATCCTTCATCCCTAAGAATATTTGTAACAGCTCTGGCTCCTTCATTTCCCATTGTAAGAATTAGTATATCATTTGGCTCTATACCACTTTTTAGAAGATCAATAACGAGAAATTTAGCTTTTAAATATAAAGTATCACTATTGCCTTTTAAAAATTTAATTTTACTTTTTTTGCTATCTTCTAATGACTCAAGCTCTATTTCAACTTTTTCTTTTGAAATTAATGAGTTAAGTATAAAATTTTCTTTATCTTTATCAGTTTCTACTAGACTTTTAATTATATCAGCCTTTTTATAACTATTTACTACATCTTGAAAGTTATCCGTATTTAACTTTGTAATATATATACCTGAATCACTACTATTCTTTTCATCCACAAGGATATGACCTACACCAATATCATATTCTCCATAGTTTGAAATCATTGTATTTTCGAAACATTTTTCAATATCAAATGCCAAATATTTTTGAAATCTAAAACTCTTTTTTAAATTTACAAATTCTGCGTTATCAGTATTTTCAAAGAGATTTTTAACGATTTCATAAGTATTTAGATCAGCACCTCTAAATCTATAGATAGATTGCTTCCTATCACCTACCATGAAAATTCTATTTGGAAGCATTTTATATTCCGAAATAGGAGTGTTTTTATTTATATCTCCTGATGAAATTAAGCTAAGTATAATTTTTATCTGAACTAAATCCGTATCTTGAGACTCATCTACAAATATATATCTATAAATTTTTTGAAAATAGTCTCTATTTTCTTTAATCATTAAAATATCTAAAGAATATCTAAGTAAATCATCATTTGAAACAACAGAATTTTCTTTATTTTTTTCATCTATATATTTTACAAATGCAAGGCTTACTCTAATATGTGTTCTATAAACAACGTTTTTCCAAAGATCCGTTACACTTTTTAATCTATCTCCAATATCAGATGTTTCTGGAATTAAATCTTTAGCTTTTTCTTTTTCCTTATCCGAAATATCTTTTGGAAATCTAGTCTTTATAAATGGACTTTCTGGATTCTCTATGACTAATTTATAAATATCATTAGCTGTTTTTAAGATAGAATTTTTATCTTTTAAATCTAAGACATCTTTTATTTTACTTAAAGGTTCAATAGATGCTTTTCTTAATGTAGCTGAATCTAAATCATTTATACGATCAAGAGGCGAAAAAATTTCTTTAACTTCTTCTAAGTAAACTGTTTCAGTAAAATTTTCAAAACCTTCAATAACTGGAAAATCTACAGATTCATTCATCGCAAATTTAGAAAAGTTTTCGATGATTCTAGATCTATGATTTAAATGTAAAAATATATCCGCAGTATATTTATCCACATATTTATAGATATTATCTTCAAACTCTTCATACATCATAGAAAGGTATCTATCATATTCCGAATCTTCTAACAATCTATAATTCATACTAAGTCCAGCATCAAATGGTCTTCTAGATATTATAGAATTACAAAAACTATGGATGGTTCCTATTTGAATCTCTGGAATAAACTCCAAAATATTTTTTATTTTATTATCTGTTTTAGCTCTTTTGGCAAATTCATCATAAATTCTTTTTTTTAAGTCGGTGGCTGCCTTAACTGTAAATGTTATGGCTACTATTTCTTTTGGTTTAATATTTTTGTTGATTATTAAATCTACAAGCCTATTTACTAATAGAAATGTCTTACCAGCCCCAGCTCCCGCCTCAACTAAGAAATTCTTATCTCCAGTTATTAAATTATCCCTGTTATTATTTTCTATTTCATTTATATCTTTTAAATTAATCATAGTCGTCCACCAAAAATGTTGTTGAGTAGAGTTTTGTTTTCTCGATATTCTCTTTTGTACGCTCTAAAATTTTATATTCTTCTGGAAGATTTGTAAGTTTTAATCCATCTATAAATCCAAATTTATCTATAAACTCAAGCATTTTTTCAATTTTTAAATCTAAATTAGGATTTTCTATAGGCTCATAAATGCTCTCATCAGAAAGAATATCGTACTCGAATTTTATTCTTTCATTCCAAAATTTACTAGCTATTTTCTTATAGACATGGTGTTGATAGAGTTCACAGGATAGATCTTTTTCTTCAATATTTGCTCTACTTCCTGTCTTATAATCTGTAATTACTATTTCATCATCATAGATATCTACCCTATCAATCTTTCCTCTGAACATTAATATATAGTTTCCAAATTTTAATTCTATTGGTTCTTCAGATAATGATTCTCTAGAAAATCTATCTCCAAAACCAACTTCAGTCTTTACTTCTTTGCAATCTTTTATCTTTTCTTGTATCTTTATAAGCTTATTAAAAAGCATTCTTCTATATCTATCTTTAAAATTTGCTAGTAAATATTTAGGAGTTAAATACTTTTTATATAAATCATGGAAAGCTCTATCAAAGAAATTTAATTTGTCATTTATATTCTGATTAATATTTATTTTTTTAAAATCAATTACGAATGATTCTAGTGCAGAATGAACTATAGATCCCATTTCAAATGCTGGAATTGAATTTAAAATAGAGTCATCATAGTAATCATCTTCAATTTGTAATATATATTTAAAATAGAACTGTCTCGGATCATTCATAAATATTTCTAGAGATGTTGCTGAAAAAATAAATTTATCCAAAACTGTCTTCAAATCCATAATAGGTTTAGTATTATAATCTTTATAAACTCTTAAATTTTCTAGATAATTTACATAGTTATGATCTTTTCCCATAAGTTCTACAAAATAGGAACAAGTTTCTTCTTCGTTTTTTTCGTTATACATTGGATAAGAAAAGTATGCAAATCTATTATTTTGTAGTGCAGTCTCTACCCTCTTTTTTCTGTTTGTATTCTTTCTAAATTCCTTTTCGTCTGAACTTAGTAAAGATTTATTTATTTTCTTAAGTTCACTATTTAATATAACCGGGCTTTCTAATTCTCTGTAAGTAAAATAATTTTCACTCATTCCAAGAAAAAATGTATATTTTTTATCGTAAATAGTTTCTTCGTCTATGCTATATACTTTTATTTTATCGTTGGTTGAATTTTTCTCGGAATATCTTTCTAAGTTATGTACTAATATATCTAAAATATCTCTTAATGATAAAACAATGTCAGAACTAAGTTTAGACAAAGAAAACTTGATATTTTTCAAATCAATATTCATATATAATTCAATAAATTTTATTAAATTATCCTTGAACTTACTGAATTCTATTTCATCTTTTTCTACAAGAGATAATAGAAGCTCGATCCTATCTCTATCTTCATACAATTTTTTATTTATCGGACTTTTGTAGTTTTCTAATCCCTTAGTAAAATCAATATCATAATCTATGTAGTAGTTAAAGTTTCTATCCTCTATGAGTCTTAAAAAATATTTAACCATGTAGGATGACTCATAAAAATCTCTTAAATTATTTAAGAAATTTATTGTATTATCCACATCCTTTGAATTATTTGTCTCAATTGGGTAATTTGTAAATATAAATTTATTTAATAAACCCTTGTATGAAGAATCTGTATACACAATTTCTGCATCTTTAATATCTTCTATATTCTTTATCTTATAAATTAGATTCATAATTTCATCTTGTTTTGAATAGCATCTATCAACCGTCACATTATCAAGATATAATTTTTCCTCATCATATTCTAAATAAATAGCGTTTAATTTATCTAATAAAACTTTTTCTAATGGGCGTAGATATGTCCCAGATAAACATCCTATATTGACATTTCGAGGAATTTTCAAAGCTAAAATTACCGAATCAGCATAATCGAGTCCTGTTTTTACTCTATCATATTCTTTCATAACTAAATCTAAGTCCATCAATCTAGAATTATCAGGAACAAATTTGCCATTAGATAGTTTTATCTCTGTTATTTTTTCATAAAAGGCTGTTGCTAAAGCAAAATCCAATTGATGCTTTTTGTAAAAACTTAAGTTTAATCTTTTTAATATTTCAAGAATGGTAAATGTAGCATCCTCTTCATTTAAATAATTTTTACCGCTTTCATAGATTCGGTCTTTAGTAAGTTCCTTAACCAACTTTTTTATGTCAGTTTCATAAGTATTAAAGGAATTGATTCCCTTTTTAGCACAGTCTTCGATTATTTTTAGAGATAAAAAGGAAGTATCTGAAAGTAGATATTTTTTATCATTGGATTTTAAAAAATCTTTTATTTTCATAGGTCCCCCAATGGATTCTTTTCAATGGCACGCTTTACCTGCTCGTCACTTACATGAGTATATATTTCAGTAGTCTGCACTGATTCATGTCCTAGTACCTTCTGTAGTGATCTTATATCTACATCTCCATATTGGTACATCAATGTGGCTGCAGTATGTCTTAGTTTGTGAACTGAGTATTTATCGGGATCAAGCCCTGACATTACTATATATTTATCAATCATCATCTGAACAGCCCTTGGTGTAATTCTAGTTTTATTTCTACTTAAAAATAGAGCTTTTGATTCTACTTCCGGTCTATATTCTAAATAATTATCAAGAGCATGAATGCAAGCTTTGTTTAAATAGATACTTCTTTCTTTATTTCCTTTTCCAAGAATTTTTATAGTGTTGTCATCTTCTAAATCAAACATATTGATTCCGCAAAGTTCTGATAGACGCATGCCACAATTTAAAAAGAATGTAGCAATACAAAAGTCTCTACTTTTTAAGAAATCATTATTTTTACCATTATAGTTAAAATCCTCTATTGTTTTTAAAAACCTCTTTGCTTCATCAAGAGATAATGCTGTAGGAATTGTTCTTCTCACCTTTGGCATATCTAGGTCACTTGATGGATCTACTTCAAGCACATTGATCTTCGTGGTTAAATAGTTAAAAAAGGTTCTAATAGCTGAGTTTTTTCTAGAAACTGCATTCATTTTATTCTTTTTTGTATGTACCAAGTAAGAGTTATAGGCATAGATATCCTGCTTATTAACAGTCTTAATTAGATCTAAACTCATCTTTTCTAAGTATCTATCATCAAGTTCTTTGGTATCGAAATTTAATTTTCTAGCTACGATGTATACTAAAAAGTTTTTTAAGTCATAGTAATAACCATTGACTGTATTCATTGATAATCCTCTTGTAGATACAAGATATCCTAAAAAATCATCTAATAAAGTAAAATTCATAACCATTCCTTTATCTTTTAAAAAAAACCTGCCTAAAAGGCAGGTAATTGAAATTTAAAATAAGTTTGTCTTTTAGACATTACTTTGCATATTCTACAGCTCTTGTTTCTCTTATGACATTAATTTTAATTTGTCCTGGGAAATCAAGTTCTGCTTCTACTTCTTTTGCTATTTTTCTAGCAGTAACTACTATTTCTGCTTCAGAAATCACATCTGGTTTTACAATAATTCTTACTTCACGTCCAGCTTGAACTGCATAAGATTTTTCTATTCCGTCATAGCTGTTGGCGATTTCTTCTAATTTTTCAAGGCGCTTAATATAAGACTCTACTGTCTCACGTCTTGCACCAGGTCTTGCAGCTGATATTGCATCTGCTGCTTGAACTATTATTGCTTCAACTGTCCTTGGCTCTACATCGCCATGGTGTGCTTCGATACCATGGATAACCGCTTCACTTTCTTTGTACTTACGAGCAAGATCAACACCGATATCAACGTGTGGTCCTTCTACTTCATGATCTATGGATTTTCCTAAATCATGTAACAAACCTGCACGCTTTGCAATCTTTACATCTGCTCCAAGCTCAGCTGCGATAATACCTGCTATATGGCTAACCTCAACTGAATGTTTTAGTACATTTTGTCCATAAGAAGTTCTAAACTTAAGTCTTCCAAGATATTTGATAACCTCTGGATGAAGTCCATGAACTCCTGCATCATATGCAGCTTGTTCACCAGCTTCTTTAATAATAGTTTCAACTTCTTTTCTTGCGCGATTAACTGTCTCTTCAATTCTAGTAGGATGAATTCTACCATCTGATACTAGTTTTTCAAGAGCAACACGAGCCACTTCACGTCTTATAGGATCAAAGCAAGAAAGTACAACTGCTTCAGGCGTATCATCAATAATCAAATCAACTCCTGTAAGAGATTCAATTGCTCTTATATTTCTACCTTCTCTACCTATAATCCTTCCTTTCATTTCGTCAGTCGGAAGAGCAACTACAGAAACTGTGTTTTCAGCTACAGTTTCAGCAGATAATCTTTGAATTGCTTGAACTATAATATTTCTTGCATACTTTTGTTGTTCGTCTCTGATTCTCGCTTCTTCTTCACGAATAATTTGAGCAGATTCATGGACAACTTCTTTTTCAAGTTCTGAAAGTAAGATTCTCTTACCTTCTTCTTGACTAAGTCCTGCAATCCTTTGAAGTTCTTCATTTCTCTTTTCGATTAGAGAATCTACTTCTTCACTTTTTTGTTTTGCCTCTTCAAGCTTCTTTGCTAATTTCTCTTCTTTTTTATCTAGAGAATTAGATTTTTTTTCAATAGATTCTTCTCTTGCCAAAATTCTAGATTCAAGTTGTGATAATTCTTGACGTCTCGCTTTGTTTTCGCGTTCCGCCTCGGATCTCATTTTGTGGATTTCTTCTTTAGCTTCAATTAGTAGTTCTTTCTTTTTTGATTCTGCATTATGTTCTGCATCAATCAATACTTTATTTGCAACTTCTTCTGCTCTTCCGACTTTTTGTTCGCCAATATACTTACGAACTACATAGCCAGCTAAAGCACTTACGACAATTGCCAAAAGAATTATAATTATTTGCGGCAAGCTAAAGCACCTCCATTTTTCTAAAAAGTTTATATTTTCATAAAACTTTCATTAATTATTTTATAATGTATTACGCCAATAGTCAAGAAATTAAACTTTTAACAATTCTACTAAATGTTTAAATTTAAATAAAAAATAAGAATATAATTTATGGTAGTGCTTAAAAAAGTATAAAAAACTTTTTACAAAAAAAAGCAGCCTAACTAGACTGCTTAATAAATTAATTTAAATATACTCCATCTTCAACTTTTACATTTGATGATAAAAATAATTTTATTGCAAGTTCAACTAATACTACAACAGCAAAACTTGGTAGCACCCAAGATAAACCTTGTTTAGATAATGGTAGTGCACTTTCTAATTTTGTTAAAAGTGGAATACTTGTTTTAAATGTTGAAGAAACAACTGATATTAATGGTAGAGATACAGCGAAAAATGCAGAAAATTTGTATGAATATTTTGAATACTTAATAAAATCATTAGTAACTCCCAGTAATATTAAAACTAAAGCAACTGGATATATTATAGTTAGTAGTGGGACCGAAAATGCTAATAGATTGTTTAGACCAAAGTTTGCCATTACGAATGAAAATAATGTCCAAACAATTACCCAGGCGCTATATGATAATCTATTGTTAAACAGTGAACAGAAGTATTCTGATCCGCTTGATATAAGTCCTACACAGGTTGTTAAGCAAGCGAGTGTAAATATAGATGCAAGAAGTATTAGTCCGGATTTTCCAAATACAAGTTCAACAGCTTTTGCAAGAACAACTGCTCCGTTTTCTGAACCAACAAATGCACTAGATGTTACCATTCCAATTGTTGAAAGCATTAGATATACAACAAATAATACTGTTCCTGCAATTATTCCAGCCTTTGCTGTATAGCTTGTCACCTGTTTCTTATCTTCTATTCCAAACCTTCTAATAGCAAGTGTAATTACAAATCCAAAGTTAAGAGCAGCAACTGCATCCATTGTGTCATATCCAGCTAAGAATCCCTTTACTAAAGGTGCTTTAGCATAATCTCCTACAGCTAGAGCAACGCCTTTTTGTAAGCTCATAACCCTTACAAACATGTAGGTTATTAAAATTAAAAGTGCTGGTGTAAGATACTTTCCAACTCTTGATACGAGTTTAGTTGGTTTTAAACATATCCATAAAGCTACTGAGAAAAATAAAAATGTATATATCAATCTAGCAATTGTTAGATTTAATGTTTCTGGTAGGTATGGTGCTATTGCCATTTCAAATGGAACTGATCCAGCTCTTGGAATACCAAGTCCAGGTCCTATTGATAGATATATTGCAGTAGTAAATACTATTGCAAATACATTACCAACTCTATTAGATAAATTTTTTAAACCTTCAGTCTTTCCTACTGCAATTGCACCAAGTATTGGGAATAATACCGCGGTGATTGAAAAAGCTAAAAGTGAAATCATAGTGTGATTTCCTGCTTGATTTCCTAAAAATGGTGGAAATATTAAATTTCCTGCTCCAAAGAATAGTCCAAATAACATTATACTTATTTGTGTGAATTGACTCCTAGTTAATTTTTTCATTTTTTCCTCCTTTTTTAATTTTAATAATAAAAAAAGTCCTCTGTCATATGACAAAGGACGAATTACCGCGTTACCACCTTATTTCTTACATAAATGTAAGCACTCTTAACAAGCATCTATCAATGCCGAGTATAGATAACGCCTACTACAGCGGCAAATCTTAATATTATTTCAGACTTGCATAAGAAAAATGATTTTCGAATCTATTTCCATTATAGGCTTCCACCAAACGCCTACTCTCTTTAAACTTCAATAAATCTACTCGTTTTTTCCAATATTTTTATTAATAAAATTATTTATGTTGTTATTATATTAAATTGGTACATAGATGTCAAACACTTTTTTTAAAAAATCTCCTAGAAATTTCTAGAAGATTTTTAAATAAATTTATAATTTAATTTTTATTTTGATCTTTCGTAAGGTTTACCATCTGCTGAAGGGGCTCTTACACCTTTGACAAATGCTACTAACACTAGAAGAGTGATTACATATGGAAGCATTGATAGTAGGTTTGGATCTACATTAAATCCTTTTGAACCTAAAAACACTGATAGCCCTTGTGCAGCTCCAAATAGTAGGCAGGCATACATTGCCCCTTGTGGCTTCCATCCACCGAATATCATCGCTGCTAGAGCTATAAATCCTTGTCCAGAGACCAATGTATCTCTAAATGAACTTACTACTGCAAGTGACATTGATGCTCCTCCAAGTCCTGATAAAAATCCAGATAGAAGTACACAGATATACTTAACTCTATAGGCATTTACTCCAAGTGTTTCTGCTGCTAGTGGATGTTCTCCTACAGATCTAATTCTTAATCCTAATTTGGTCTTATATAGCAAGAAATAAGTTAAGAGTACCAATAAAAATGCTAAATAAACCGTGACATGTTGCTCAAATATTATTCTAATTACTTGTCTAAATTGCCCTTCTGGCAGCTTAGAAATAAGACCTCCCATAATTTTTGGAAGTTTGTTATCTAGAGGTATAGGTTTTGTAAGTGTGGCTCCATCGAAGAATAATTTTGCCAAGAATAATGAAAGCCCAGGACCTATTAAGTTTATAGCAATACCACTTACTATATGATCTGCAGCAAAGTTAATGGTTGCAATTGCGTGTAAAAGTGAAAGACCCATTCCCGCAAGTCCTCCACACAGAAATGCTAGCCAAGGATTTCCAGAATAGTATCCAACTGTTGCCCCTACAAGAGCACCTATAGTCATCATACCTTCAAGTCCTATATTTACTACTCCGCCGTTTTCTGATATTACACCACCTAGTGCAACATATATAAGAGGTCCAGAATATAAAAGAGTAATACTTATTATTGTAGCTATATCAATCATTTATTTTCTCCTTTCTTGGTACCTTTTTTTGTAAATAATAGCCTAATCATTTCAAATAGTTTAGGCATAGCAATAAAGAATACTATTGCACCAGTTAATATATTTACTACTTCTGTAGGTGTATTCATTGCGGATGTTAATTTTGATCCACCATACTCTAACCCAGCATATAGAAGCCCTGCAGGTATGCAGAGAATTGGATTGTTTGAAGCAATAAGAGAAACAGCCATTCCGTCAAAACCATAACCTTGTAAGCTTGCCATTACACCTATATGATGACTTACTCCAAGTAGCATCGCTGCTCCAGCAAGTCCAGATAGAAGCCCAGCTATGGTCATAGAATATACAGTGTTTTTCTTAACATCTATTCCACCATATTCTGCAGCATCTTTATTAAATCCAACAGCCTTTAATTGGTAACCCAAAGTCGTTCTATTTAAGATATACCAAATTACAATAGCTGCAATTATTGCTATAATAAATCCCCAGTTTAAAGGAGGTCTTAAAAATTGTTTTAATACAGGTTTTGTCTTTAAAAACGCTTGACCAGCTTCAGATAATTTCCATTTACCTAAAAATATAGTTTTAGCCGATTCTAGTACATCATATGATTGGTCTGATTCAGGTTTTCTAAAAGCATTAAAACTTAATAAATAGTTTGATGAGTAAAATGCAATCCAGTTCATCATTATAGAAGATATTACTTCATTTACATTGAATTTAGCTTTTAAAAATCCAACTACTGCTCCCCATATTGCACCGAATAACATTCCAAATAGAAGTGCAACTATTGGATGGATTATAGGAGGTAGTTCTAAAAAGTAACCAGCAATTAAAGCTCCAATTCCTCCAACGATGTATTGTCCTTCTGCACCGATATTAAATAATCCAGTATTAAATGCAAAAGCAACAGAAATACCTGTTAAGATTATTGGAATAGCTTTTACAATAGTCCATGAAATATATTGAGGTTTGCCAAGTACTCCTAAAATTATTGTCTTATACGCTTGCATAGGACTTTTACCAATTGAAAGAATTATAATTCCTCCAACAATAAATCCTAAAAAGATTGAAAGCATGGTAAATATAAATTTCTTTTTACTATTCATTTCTATTTCCTCCTGCCATTAGAAGACCAATTTCTTTTTCATCTGTATTCTTTGGATCTAGAGTTTTAAGAATTTTTCCTCCATAAATAACAGAAATTCTATCAGATAAACCCATGATTTCATCAAGCTCAAAAGATATTAGAAGGACTGCTTTTCCAGAATCTCTCTGTTTTATTAGATAATCATGCACATACTCAATAGCACCTACATCCAGTCCCCTTGTTGGTTGTGCCGCTATTAGAACCGTAGGATTATTAGTTATTTCTCTTGCAATTATAACCTTTTGTTGGTTTCCACCTGAAAGAGATCCAGCTAAATATTTAGGTTCCCTAGGTCTGATATCAAACTTTTCCATAAGTTCTGTAGCATGCTCATTTATTTTTTTTCTATTTAAAATTCCCTTTTTAGAGAATGGTTCACTATGAAAATTTTCTAGTATTAGGTTATCTTCAACAGAAAAATCTAGAACCAATCCTCTTCTCTGTCTATCTTCCGGGATATTGTAAATACCATTATCATGAATTTCCTTTGGAGTGTGGTTTGTAATGTCTTTTCCGTTTATAGTAATAGACCCGCTTTCAATGTATCTTAATCCTGATAGAGCTTCTAAAAGTTCAGATTGTCCATTTCCATCGACTCCAGCTATACCATGAATCTCACCAGCTTTAAGATCTAAATTAAGTCCATTTACTTTGTTTATTTTTCTAGCATCTTTAACTATAAGATTAGATATACTTAGCACAACATCTCCAGGCTCTCTATCTTCTTTGTTCACAGTTAAATTTACAGATCTACCAACCATCATATCGGCAAGTTCAGACTCACTTACACTATTTACATCTACCGTATCTATCTTCTTACCACGTCTGATTATTGTACATCTGTCTGCCATTGCCTTAATCTCTTTCAACTTATGTGTAATTAAGATAATGGTTTTGCCTTGATCTGAAAGACTCTTTATAATATCAACAAATTCATCAATTTCTTGAGGAGTTAACACTGCCGTCGGTTCATCAAATATTAAAATATCTGCCCCTCTATATAGGGCTTTTATTATTTCAATTCTCTGTTGCATACCAACTGTGATATCTTCAACTTTTGCCTTAGGATCGATTGAAAGTCCATACTTATTAGATATTTTCATGATATCTTCAGTCGCCTTTTTAATGTTAAGTGTTAAACCTTTTGTAGGTTCCATTCCTAAAATAATATTTTCAACGACTGTAAAAGGCTCTATAAGCATAAAATGTTGGTGAACCATACCGAGTCCAAGTCTTATCGCTTCATTTGGATCTTTAATATGTTCCAACTTACCATTTATATAAATCTCACCTTCAGTTTGAGTATATAGTCCATATAATATATTCATAAGTGTAGATTTACCGGCACCATTTTCGCCTAAAAGAGCGTGGATTTCACCTTTTTTTATATCAAGATCGATGTTGTCGTTTGCAGTAAAATCTCCAAATTTTTTTGTAATATTTTTCATTTGTACTGCAAAATTATTATTTTCCAAATCCATACCTCCTCATTTTACTACTTATAATTATACATTATCTAAAAATTATTTACACTGTAATCTAAAAAAATAAAATAAAATATTTATACAATTGTCTAATGAAAATTAAATATCTTTAATTAAATTAATTCATTTGTCTATTAAAAAATACGTATAAAAAAAAGAGTGCCTAAGCACTCTTAAAATTATATTTTATTTTCCGTATCCATATTCTTCGTATGTTTCAGCGTTATATGGAACTTTGATTTCTTCAGAAACTATCTTTTCAACTAAAGCATTAGTTTTATCAATAATTTCTTGTGGAACGTGTTTATCTGTACTTGGTGAAATACCTACAGCTTCTGCATCTTGAAGACCGAATACTCTTGTAGTTCCACCTTGGAATTCCTTACCTTCAGATAGGTCTTTTAGAATTACATAGATAGCTACGTTAGCATTTTTCATTGCAGATGTTAGTACATTGTCTGGTGCAAGATCATATTGGTCTTTATCAACACCGATAACCCATTTACCTTCACCTTGTTCTTTAGCAGATTCGATAACACCTAGTCCTGCTCCACCTGCTGCTTGGAATACTATATCTGCACCGTTTTGGTACATAGTGTTAGCTATAACTTTTCCTTTTTGAGCATCTGAGAAGTCTCCTACGTATTGGCTAAGAATTTCAATCTTCTTTCCAAGTTCTTTAGCTGCATATTCAACACCAGCTTTGTATCCGTATTCAAATCCCCAAATAATAGTTCCTTCTTGACCACCAACAAATCCTACTTTGTCAGTCTTAGTCATTTGTCCTGCAATATATCCTACCATGAATGAAGGTTCTTGAGCCTTAAACATAATTCCAAGTAGGTTTGCTGGAGCTTCGTCTTTTCCTTCGTTAGTTGGATCAACGTCAACTATAGCGAATTTAACATCTGGATTAGCTTGAGCTTCTTTTATAATTGTTCCACCCATTTTAAATCCAGCACCGATGATTAAATCTTTTTCATCATCTAGAAGTGTATCAAAGTTTGGTCTATAGTCGTTTTCATCCTTTGATTGTTGGTAAGAAGCATCTAGACCGAAGTCGTTAGCTGCCTTTTGAAGTCCTTCCCAAACTCCTTGGTTAAATGATTCGTCGTTAATTCCACCTTCGTCTGTTACAAAACCAACCTTTAGGTCTGATTTTGGTGCTTCTTCTTGACTACTATTTTTATTATTCTTTTCAGCATTGTTTGCAGGTTTGTTATTTTTTGCTCCCCCATTACCACAAGCTGTTAGTAATAAAGTGAATGCTAATAGTAGTGCTACTAATGATTTTCTTTTCATTTCTACCTCCTTATTATAAGTTAATTATATTATACATTGTACTTATTTTCAATTTTCATTTTATTTAAATCACTAATCTTTTAAATAAAACTAATTATAGGAAAACATACTTAAGCGTAAATAGTATTGCAAGAATATACATAAGTGGAGTTATTTTCTTTGTCTTTCCTGTTAGAAGATTTACAAATACATATGAGATAACTCCCATTGATATTCCTTCAGAAATACTATAGAAAAATGGCATTGACGCGATACAGATATAGCTTGGAATAGCTTCTGAGAAATCGTCAAAGTCAATATGAACCGCATTAGTGAACATATAGAATCCAACTACTATAAGAGCTGGCGCAGTTGCAAATGCAGGTATTGCTAAAAATATTGGCGCTAAGAAAAGTGAAAGTAAGAATAGAACTCCTGTTGTTATAGCAGTAAGTCCAGTTCTACCACCTTCTGAAACTCCTGAAGCTGATTCAACAAATGTTGTAACTGTGGAAGTACCAAGCATAGCTCCTGCTACTGTTGCAAATGAGTCTGCAAGAAGAGCGCCTCTTATGTTTTCTAGCTTGCCATCTTTATCTAACATCTTAGCCTTTGTTGAAACTCCAATAAGAGTTCCTATAGTATCAAACATATCTACAAATAAGAATGAAAATACTACTACAAAGAATTCTAAAGATAATATTTCATGGAAATTAAATTTAAAAAATGTTGGTGCAAGGCTAGGAATAGATAAACCATTTGAAAAATCAGGAATTAAATTGAACATACCTAGTGCTGGTTCAGGAACATATACTCTAGTTACTTGGCAAATAATTCCAAGAATCCAAGTAATAAGAATACCTATTAAAATATTTCCCTTAACATTTTTAATTACTAAAATAGATGTAATTAGCACTCCTATAATTGCTAAAAGAACTGTGATTCCCACATTGTTAAATGTTGCTACTACACCTTCTACTTGATTAACCGCATTAAATCCATCTAATGAAAATATGCTGACTAAAGTAGGTCCAGAAATAACAATCTTTGAATTTTGAAGACCTATAAAAGCAATAAAAAGACCTATCCCAACGCTTACTGCCCCTTTTAAATTTATAGGGATCGCGTTAAAAATGGCCTCACGTACATTTGTAATAGATAATAATATAAAGATTATTCCTTCAATAAATACAGCAGTAAGAGCAGTTTCATAACTGTAGCCCATCTTTAATACTACCGTATAAGCAAAAAAGGCGTTTAGTCCCATTCCTGGTGCAAGTGCAAAAGGATAGTTAGCTAAAATCGCCATGAAAACACAACCAATCATTGATGCTATAGCTGTTGCAGTGAATACAGCTCCAGAATCCATGCCTGTAGCTCCTAAAATATTTGGGTTTACTGCCAAAATATAAGCCATAGTCATAAATGTAGTAACTCCTGCCACCATTTCTGTCTTAACAGTGGTGTTGTGTTCTTTGAGTTTAAAAATTTTTTCTAATGAACTCATTGGTACCTCCTTATCTAAGTATATTATAAACTAAATTTACTTTTTATTAAAGAATTATAAGGTGAAATTTTATTTTGTTACATTTAGTTTTTATAAAGTTTTTAGGTTTTATTAGCTCTACTCTTATATACTCTTCCACAATTTTTTGCATTAAAAAAGGCTCCGTATTACGAAGCCTTTAGTTTTAAAATGTTCTTGGAATTATAAATATCACTATATTTACAAGTAAAAATATAAGTGTCCAAGCTATACTTCTCTTGAAGTCATTGTTTCTAATTTTATTTCCTTCATTTGTTATAGCATAACTTAATAGTGATACGATATATCCTGTTATAGTCCAGATAAACAGAATTCCAAATGCTGTTGCTCCCTTGTCTAAAAATCTTGATACTGTCATAACAGATAGCATCATAGATATTAGTAACGGAACTTGTGATTTACTTCTATCTAACCATATAAGAAGGATTGCAGCTGCTATTGAAATTATAAATACTATTGAATTTAATGTTGATTCAAATGAAATTGATTTAACTTGTCTTTCATTTATAACTTCTATTGAATTTACATAGTATCCAGATTCTTGGAAGTTTTTAGATTCGTTTTTAATTCCTTTTTCTTGTTTGGTTGTATCTCTAAAAGATTCAACTCTTGCATTGGTTACAAAAACTGCGTTTTTAGCGACATTACCCTTTAAACCATGGTTTATTTCTCTAGGTTCATAAAGAATACTAAATTTAACTTCTTGTACTTCCTTGTCCAAAGGCACTCTAACTTTTGAGACTGCAGAGAAGTCGTGTTCTGGAACTTTTTTGTATAAATCTTTTAATTTTAAGTTGTCTTGGAAAAGTGCGTTATTAATTTTATTATATTCACCTTTTAGAGTTACATCTGAAAATACAGGGTTCATCTTATTAGGCAAGAATATTTGACCTACTGGATTTCCTAAGATTCTTAAGTTTCCAAAGTCACCTTCATAGAGAAAACTTATATCATATTTTACAAAATCTTTATTATTTTCTTTAAAAATGGTTCTTGTTACATTTAGTCCTGCAATATCCTGTGGATCTGAAAATATTATACCATCAAAACTACCTTTGTAGTTTTGATCCTTTGGCCACAAAACATCAGTTGAAAAGGACTTAAAAAGTGTGGACAAAAACAATAAAACTATGAATACAGCATAAATTATGTAGTTTTTGATTTTCTTATCCATAATTACCTCCCACTGAATTATATCTTTATACTATGATATCACGAAAATGTACTTAAATAAAGCTGTATTTGTTAATTATTTGAAACTTACAACATTGGTTACCAGTAAAAATATTTATTAGTTTAAAAAATTTATACAATCTAATAGAATAGCTAAATAAAAAACCGCCTAATTAATACTTAGACGGTTAGATTTTCTACTTAATTTTTATAAAATTTTGTGTAGAGATTAGTGATTTTCTTTATTTTCGCACTTTTGGTTTCCTACTGTACAAGAAGTTTTGCATGCTGATTGGCATGATGTTTGGCATTCACCACATCCACCTTTTGCATAAGTGTCTCTCAAAGTTTTCTTTGTAAGTGTCTTTACTAATTTCATAATGTCTCCTTTAGTTTGATTTTAAATCTTTTCTTTCTTGAAGAACTGAGTTAATTCCCCACTTCATTAGTTCTAACTTAGTCTTGTCTCCAGATGTTTCTATAAATATTACATCTTCTTTTACTTGGATTACCTTTCCAACTATACCACCAATAGTGATAATATTGTCTCCAACTTTGATGTTTTCTCTCATGGTTTGAATTTCTTTTTCTTTTTTCTTTTGTGGTTTTATCATGAAAAAGTAGAAAAATATCATCAAAATTATTAGAGGTGCAAAACTAGTGATTACTTTTGCGGTATTTTGATCCATAGCTCCTCCTTCGTTTTATTTAATTATATCTTTTTTAAATTTAAATTGCAATTAGTCAATAACCCTAATTTCAATAGTAGTAGGATGACCATTTAGATCAAACTCTTCTTCTCCAGCTCCATTTACTACAGATTTAGCTAAAGTTTCTTGTCCTATGAAGTCAATGTTTTTATCTATTGCAGATTTTACTTCTTCATCACTAGAATAGATAATTTCAATATTGTCAAGAATGTCTAGATCTTTTGACTTTCTTAGTTGTTGAACCTTTGAAATAAATTCTCTTACTAAACCTTCTTCTATAAGCTCTGGGGTAAGTTCTGTATCTAGAATTACAAATTGATTATTTTCCATTGTAACGTCGAATCCTTCTTTAGAATTTATTTTGATATCTATAAATTCTTCGTTTATTTCTGTGTCTTCCCCGTTTAACTTTAAGATAACTGGTTCTTTCGTTAGTTTGGATACGAAATCTTTTGCATCTACAGTTTGAAGATAGTTTTGGAATTCTTTTATCTTGCTTCCAAGTATTTTTCCTACAACTTTGAAGTTAGGTTTAAGTTCATATTCCATAAATTTAGTTAAATCATTTTCGAATATTACTTCTTTTACGTTTAACTCTTCCTTAATCAAATCTTTTAGTGATCCTATTTCTTCTTTAAGTGAACCGTCTAGAACAACTTCTTTTAATGCTTGACGAATCTTGATTCTCTTTTCTTCTCTTGATGCACGTCCAAGGGTAACTATATGTCTAACCTTTTCCATCTTATCTTCTAGTGCTTTGTTTATCTTAGATTCATCTGCAGTTGGATAGTCTTCTAAGTGTACAGATTCTTTATCAGTTAGGGATTTGAATAGTTCTTCTGAAATAAATGGTGCTATTGGTGCGATAAGTTTTGAAATTCCTAGAAGTACATCGTAGGTAACTTTATATACCGCCATCTTTTCCGCATCCATCTCTGGTTTCCAGAATCTTCTTCTATTTCTTCTGATATACCAATTTGAGAAGTCTTCTATTACAAAGTCTTGGATATCTCTTACAACTTTTGTAAGTTCAAATATTTCCATATCTTCATTTACACTCTTAACTAGAGAGTTGTACTTAGATATAAACCATTTATCGATTAAAGTATAATCCTTTTCATCTACATTCATATCCCTTGGATCTATACCATCGGTATTTGCATATAGGCTAAAGAAATTATATATATTTCTAAGTGATCTAAAGAATTTAGATTCTACTTCTCTTAGACCATCTTCATCAAACTTAGTTGGTGCCCATGGTGGTGATACATAGATTAAGTACCATCTTACAACATCTGCCCCATATTGATTGAATAATTCAAATGGATTTACTGTGTTTCCTTTTGATTTACTCATTTTCTTTCCATATTTATCTAGGATAAGATCATTTACAAGTACGTTCTTGTATGGGCTCTTGCCTGTTACATAGGTAGAAATTGCAAGTAGTGAGTAGAACCACCCACGAGTTTGGTCGATACCTTCACAAATAAAGTCTGCTGGGAATAATTGATCAAAGTCATCCTTATGTTCAAATGGATAGTGCCATTGAGCAAAAGGCATTGCCCCACTGTCAAACCAAACGTCTATTACATCTTTTTCTCTAGTCATTTCTTTGCCACATTTATCGCATTTTAGATGTACATTATCAACGTAAGGTCTGTGAAGTTCCACGCTTTCATCTATATCTTCTATAGCTTCTTTAACTAATTCTTCTTTTGATCCAATAGATCTTACATTTCCACAGGAGCATCTCCAAAGTGGAAGTGGTGTACCCCAATATCTTGAACGAGAGATAGCCCAGTCATTTAAGTTTTCTAGCCAGTTTCCAAATCTTTTTTCACCTACAAAGTCAGGGAACCAATTAACTCCATTGTTATTTTCTATTAATTTATCCTTGAACTTTGTAACTTCGATATACCATGATGGGTGTGCATAGTAGATTAAAGGTGTTCCACATCTCCAGCAGTGAGGATAGTTATGTTCCATAGCTTGCTTCTTAAATAGAAGTCCATTTTCTCTTAGATACTTAATTACATCTTCGTCTGCATCTATTACGAACATACCTTTCCATGGAGTGTCTGTGTATTTTCCTTCTTCGTTTACTGGATTTAAAACCGGTAAATCATATCTTCTCCCTGTTTGATAGTCATCTTCCCCAAAAGCTGGTGCAGTATGAACTATACCTGTACCGTCTTCAATGGTTACATAATCCGCAAGAGTTACAAAGAATGCTTTTTTATCTGCTTTTATGAATGGAAGTAGTTGTTCATATTCAACATATTCCAAATCTTTTCCTGTCATTTTTTCTAGCACTTCAACTTCTTCTGGTTTTTCAAACACTTGAGAAATCAAAGCCTCTGCTAGATAGTATACTTCTCCATTGTATTTAACTTTAACGTAGGTTACAGTTGGGTTTACTGTAAGTGATACGTTAGATGCAAGTGTCCAAGGAGTTGTTGTCCATGCTAGGAAGTATTCATCCTTACCTTTTAGCTTAAATTTTACAGTAGCTGTTTGTGATTTTGTCATTTGGTATCCTTGTGCTACTTCATGGGAGGCAAGTCCAGTTCCACATCTTGGACAGTATGGAAGTATTTTATGTCCTTCATAGATTAGCCCATCTTTAAACATGGAGTCTAAAATATGCCAAACTGATTCAATGTAATTGTCTTCAAGAGTTATATAAGGATTATCAAGATCTACAAGATAAGCCATTCTTTCTGTTAACTCTCTCCACTCTTTTTCATATTCAAATACAGATTCTCTACATTTTTTATTGAAATCTTCGATTCCATATTTTTCTATATCTTGTTTATTGTGAAGATCAAGCTTCTTTTCAACTTCAATTTCTACTGGAAGTCCATGAGTATCCCAACCAGCTTTTCTCTTAACTTGGTAGCCCTTCATGGTTTTGTATCTACAAGTCAAATCTTTTAATGTTCTAGCTAAAACGTGGTGTATTCCTGGTCTACCATTTGCTGTTGGCGGGCCTTCATAAAATACATATTTCTCACAGCCACATCTGGATTCTACAGATTTATGTAATAAATCTATATCATTCCAATATTCGGAAATATGATGTTCTCTTTTGTCTACACTCTCTTTTGAGAGCACTTTAAATTTTTCCATTTATCCTCCTATAAAAAAAACCCCCCGAGAAAAATCTCAAGGGACGAAATTCCGTGGTACCACCCTAATTATAGTTACCTATCACTTTAATAGCTATAAGGTTGCTACCCTGCAGGCATTTCCTCCTACATGCTGACAGGTGATCGAAATAATTAGCGGTACTTCTCACCATCATGTACCTCTCTGTAAATTTTATTATTTACCTTCTGTCAATGGCTCGTTTTTGCAAATTCCGCAAGGGTCGTTTGCTTAAACATATTTATTATTGAGTTTTGAATATACGATAACTTTTGATGGAACTTGCACATTTCTCTTTCTTTTTGTGTGTTATTCTTAGAACAATATGCGTCTCCAGATCTAAGGCACCTATTTATTTGTATAGGTCCATCTATAGCTTCAATAATCTCGTATAAATTTAAATCATACTTATCTCTTACTAGATAGTATCCTCCATATGCTCCTCTTTTAGCATCGGTTATTCCAGCAAGGTTAAGCTTTCTAAGTATTCTAAGTGTAAATCTTTCAGGAATAGCCTGGGTCTCTGAGATTTCAGTAGCTGCTACTACTTCTCCTTTTTTTGACGCTAAATAGGAACAAATTCTAAATGCATAATCAACTTCTTGAGTTATTCTCATTTTTTGTTCTTCACCAATCCATTCTAATATATTATAATTCTTTCGTCAAATTGTTTTGTAAACTTTTTAACTTTATGACGCTACTATTATAATCTAATTCTATCATATTATAGCAAATTAGTACACCTTTTTTTATATCTTCTTTTGCAATTGTTTTTTCTGTAATTAAGCCAATTGGAACTAAATCTTCCGAGCTACTTTTATCTACATCAACAAGTGTTCCAAAAATCATATCAGATCCAATGCCTTCTATCTTTTCTCCCTTTTTTATGTCTCTTTTAGCTACAGCAACTGTTTCTGCAAAAGGCGCTCCTTCTATTGGCGCAATAGAACTTTCTTCTAAAACAACTGCTTTTGCAATAGAAATTGGAGTTTCTATAGATGTCAAATGGTATGGTCTATAAATTGAATAGTTTGGTCCTTCTCCCATTTGTAGAAATTTCATTTCGTAATTCATTATTTCTGAGCATGGTTTAACTATTGCAAACACACCAGGATGAATTCCTTTTACGAAATCCACTGTTCCTGTTTTATTAAATACTCCACCATCTTCTTTTAATTTAAAATTATCAACTAAATCCTTTGGAGATGATTCAATAAAATGACATCCATCTACATCAGGTTTAAATCCTGTCGCATTACAAACAGCATTTAGTTCTATCATGGTGTTTGTGCCATCTACAAAAGATGTGAGCATCCTTGGACTAAGTCCCTTGCTAATAGCTTCATCTCTTAACATTTCGTTCGTTGCATAGTTATTTAATTTATTATTTTTGCCCTTTCCTAAATGAAGTACTTCAAAACCTGAAAACTTTGCAAATTCAAAAAGCTCTATTATAGATCCAGGTTCATCTCCATAGCTTCCGGAATATACCACATTATTATCTTTTGCAATCTTATTTAAAATTGGACCGACAGTCGCATCCATTTCAACGTTTAAACTTACCACATGAACCTTGTTGTTAAGTGCCTTTACAGTAATATCACATCCTAGTTCAACAGAACCTGTCGCATCGCAAACACAGTCCGCAAATATTCTCATAGTGGAAAGTTCTATATTGGTAGTTGCCACCAAAAGATTTCTTTCATATGCAGAGATAGCTTCAACAATATCATCAGTAAATACATAGTCGTTTTCACTTATATTTAAGCTTTCAAGTTTTTTTATAATTCTATTTTTATCTCTAGCTGCTACTATAGTTGGTCTAAATCCTTCTAATCCCAGTAGCTGATCTAGTAGAGAACCACCCATTAGTCCAAGTCCCACTATTGAGACTCTAATGGTTCCGAATTCTTTCATTTTTTTATTTAAATAAAACATTTTTCCTCCATCAAATAGAAGATGCGGCGACATATGCGCTACTCCATGCCCATTGAAGATTATAACCTCCACAGTCACCATCGATATTTAAAATTTCACCTACTATAAATAGACCCTTTACAATTTTAGATTCTAAATTGTCATTTATATCTTCTGTGGATATTCCACCCACTGTTACTTGAGAGTTTTTATAACCGTTATTTCCAGTAATTTCAAATTCGCTCTCAGTTAAAATTTTTAAAAGTTCATAGGATTTATTTGAATCTAGATCCATTACCTTCATGTTTCTATCTAAGTCCAAATTTTTAAGTACATAATGAATAAATTTCTTATTAAGTATCCCAATTAAAAATCTTTCTAAGGTCATATCCTTTGAACTAATAGTCCTATAAAAGTATTCTAAAAATTTATTTTTATCCTCTTCTGTCATTAGGTCATTTACAATGCTAAATCTAAGTTTATAATCCCCTTCTGAAACATATCTTGATAGATCTAAAATCGGAGGTCCACTTATACCATAGTCAGTAAAAAGTATATCTCCAGATCTTTCTTTTATAACTTTTCCATCTTTTAGAAGATAACAAATTCCTTCTACTTTAGTTCCAGAAAGATGTTTCAAAAAATTTGACTTAAGTTTTAGTTGCACAAGGGCTGGCTTAGTTTCGATTTTTCTATGACCTAAATCTGTGAGAAGCTTGTATCCATTGCCATCTGAGCCTGAGCTAGCCATACTCATACCGCCTAAGGCTACTACTATTTTGTCAAAAATATATGATTCTTCTTTGGTGTATATGTGAAATTTATCATTTTTCATTTCAATTTTATTTATATATTTTTCGGTTTTGACTTCTACTTGTCTATTATCAAGCTCTTCTAAAAAAACATTTAACACGCTTGCTGCAGTTAAGCTTCTAGGATAGATCTTTCCACTTTCTTTAGTTGTTGTTAAAATTCCAAGATCTTCAAAGTATTTAATGACATCTTTATTGTCAAATTTTTTATAAATTTTATATGCGAAGTCAGAATCTCCATGGAAATTTTTCTTTTCAACAGATATATTGGTAAGATTACATCTTCCGTTTCCAGTTGCCAGCAATTTTTTACCAATACGATCATTTCTTTCGAAAATGGTCACTTCATGTTTTTGAGAAGCTACTAGTGCAGAAAATATTCCTGCAGGGCCTCCACCGATTATTGCAACCTTCATAATATCACCTATTATATTATACAGAACTTTTGTGAAAATATATAGAAATTGTGCAAACTTAGAGCGATTATTGTATAATCTTTTCTAGGAGGTATTTATGGATATCACAAAAAGATTTTTAAACTATGTTAAATTTGATACTAAGTCGGATGCAAAATCTGAAACTGTTCCTTCAACAGAAGGTCAAATGATTTTTGCAAAATATTTGGAAAAAGAGCTTAAGGACATGGGTATTAAAACAAATTTGGACGATAAAGGCTACCTATTTGGATATATTCCTTCAAATGTAGATTACCCATTACCTAAGATTGGATTCTTGGCTCATTTAGATACTGCTCCAGACTTCTCTGGTAAAAATGTAAATCCACAAATAATTGAATATAAAGGCGGAGATATAAAATTATTAGACGGATCTGTTATGAGTGAAGAAGAGTTCCCAGGACTTAATGATGTGGTTGGAGAAGAAATCATCGTAACTGATGGCACTACCCTTCTTGGAGCCGATGATAAATCAGGTATAGCAATTATAATGGATGCAATAGAAAAAATAGTTAATGATAGCAGCATAAAACACGGTGAAATAAGAGTCGGTTTTACTCCTGATGAAGAAATAGGAAGAGGACCTCACCACTTCAATGTTGAAAAATTCGACTGCGACTTTGCTTTTACAGTTGATGGAGGAAGAATCGGTGAACTTCAATATGAAAACTTCAACGCAGCTAGTTGCTTCATAGAAATTGAAGGTAAAAGTGTCCATCCAGGTTCAGCAAAAAATATAATGATTAATGCACTTGATATTGCAACTGAACTAAATGAATCCCTTCCATGCCAAATGAGACCACAGTTTACAGAAAACTACGAAGGCTTCTTCATGTTATCTTCTATGAATGGTGGTGTAAGCCATGCAAGTATGGAATATATCATTAGAGATCACTCAATGGATAAGTTCAACGAAAAGAAAAATATTATTAAAGCTCTTGTTGATTTCCTAGAAACAAAACACGGCGTAAAAATTGATATAAAATTTGAAGATTCTTACTTCAACATGAAAGAAAAGCTTCTACCTCATATGGATAAAATTATGCTTGCTAAAAAAAGTATGGAAGAAGTTGGTATAAAACCAATAATAGAACCTATACGTGGAGGATCTGACGGATCTCAACTATCCTACATGGGTCTACCTTGTCCAAACTTTTTCGCTGGAGGATATAATTTCCACGGTAAGTATGAATTTATTCCAATCTCTTCTATGGTTAAAGGAAGCGAACTAGTTGTTAAAATAATTGAAAATTTAGCGGAGGAAAATAAATAATGAATTTAAAACCTGAATTAGTATTTAAATACTTTAAAGAAATATCTAATATTCCAAGACCATCTGGTCACGAAGAAAAGATGACTGAATACCTTAAAAATTTTGGAGAAAGTAGAAATTTAGAAACCATTGTAGATGAAGTCGGAAATGTACTTATAAGAGTGCCTGCAACTAAAGGCTATGAAAATTCTAAAACAGTAATCATACAAGGTCATACAGATATGGTTCCTGAAAAATCTGATGATTCAAACCATGATTTCTTAAATGATCCAATTGAATTAATAGTTGATGGAAATATTCTCCATGCAAATAATACAACCCTTGGTGCTGATGATGGAATAGGCGTTGCATTTGGGCTTGCTTTAATTGACGATAAAGATGCTGAACATGGACCTCTTGAATGTCTATTTACTATATCTGAAGAAACAACTATGAAAGGTGCTCTAAACCTTTCAGATAAGCTTCTCACTGGTTCATATCTACTGAATATTGACTCTGAAGATGAAGGTGTCATGACCGTTGGATCTGCAGGCGGAGTTAACTATATAGGTAAATTTAATTACGAACCTGTTGCAGTGTCTAAAGATTATAAAGTATATGAAATTAACTTTTCAGGATTCTTAGGTGGTCACTCAGGTATGATGATCGACAAGAATAAAGGAAATATGATTGTAGTAATGGCAGATTTGATTTCTAAATTAAAAGATGCTATGATTGTTGATTTTGACTGTGGAACTAAACAAAATGCAATTCCTAGAATGGGTGATTTAATAATAGCAACTAAAGAAAGTCTAGACGACAAGATCGAATCCATTATGGATAAGTATAAAGATATCGATGGAGAATTGGAAATAACCTATAATGAAACTTCTGCAAATCAAGCAATGAGTACAATAGATTCAGCAGTGTTCTCAAAATATCTATTAGCTCTTCCTACTGGAGAAAACTCTTATATGGACAGCGAAAAAACTATTCTTGAATCATCTTCAAACTTAGCAATAGTTAAAAATATGGATAATTATTATGAAATAACGGTATCTGTAAGATCTGCAAAAAAAGAAAGAAAAGAAGAATTGGAAAATAAATTAGATTTAGCTTCCAAAACTCATAATGTGGAATATAAATATTCTGAAGGATATCCTACTTGGGTTTATCGCGAAGAATCAGAACTAAGAAATCACGCAATGGACCTTTATAAAAAACTTTATAATAAGGAAATGAAGGCTGAAATTATCCACGGCGGATTGGAATGTGGAGTATTCTACGAAAAATATAGAGACTTAGATATGATTTCTATAGGACCTAATATTTCAGGAGCACACACTCCAAAAGAATCTCTAGAAATAGATTCCACAGAAAGAGTATATGAATTTGTAAAAGAACTTTTAAAATCACTAAAATAAATTAAAATTTAATAATACAAAAAATAGAAATACGGCTTGTAATACAAACCGTATTTTTGTTTATGCTTTAAATTTTCTTTTAAAATGTCTTACTATTAAAAATAATCCAAATACTAAACCAATATATCCATTTACAACATACACTACATTTACAAGTTTGTTAAAATGAATGGTAAGTCCTATGATAGCTCCAATTATTCCTAAACAAATAGTGAGCATCTTATATCTCTTAGTTCCATCTTCAGAAAATCTCGCAACTACATTCCAAAGTAGCGGAACCGCAGAAGTATATATTCCAAAGAAGATTACCACTGAAAATATATGAGCAAGGGTCGGACTTATATCATTTGCTAACATAAGCATTGGTATTTGTGATGAATAGACTTTGCTAATAGAAATATAAATTGCCGTGCTTACTAGAAGTGAAGCCAGTGAGAATCCAAAAGATCCCGTAAAAATAGAAAGTCTTCCTTCTTTTTTACTATTTAGTTCTTTTCCAATAGTAGATAAAAATCCTGCAAGCCATATAAGATTAAAGCCAACGTATGAACCTGCTGCAAGGATTGGATTCGTTGAAGCAACATGTAGATCACCAGAATTTAATGCCATCTCCAAATCACCTGCAGCGTTTGGAATATTTTTAAAATTCAATATAAGTGAAACTGTCCCTACCCCTATTGCTAAAATAACTATAACCGGTCCTATTGATCCAATTATATCTACAATTTTATCCAAACCAAAATATACAGTTGCCATTACAAATATTGCAAGAATTACTCCGCCCACATATTCTGGAGCATTGTATTGTTCCATAGCTGTGGCTTGTGCACCAGCAATCATAACTGTATATGATAAAAATAGAAAGAATACCGAAAAGTAATCATAAAATTTTCCTATATATTTACCACTTACTTCTGTATATATGTCATTAGGATTTTCAAAATGTTTTTCATAACCTGTAGTTATAAGTTCTGTTCCAACTATGTAAAATAAGGCGAAAACTAATACTAAACTAAGTGCACCTAACTTCCCATAGGATGAAAAATATTGCATCAGCTCTTGACCGGTAGCAAATCCAGATCCTATAATAAGCGCAATAAACGCTCCTCCAAAAGATATAACTCTTTTAAAACTTACTTTTTCCTTCAAAAAAATATTCTCCTCTCAATAAAAAAGAGATGTTATCATCTCTCATTTTAATTATAATTTAACCAAATAAATTTATTTAATTTAATTTATAGTAAGAATTCTAATTAAAAATTCCGAACAGATAATATTTTAACATTATTTTATTACTAAGTCTAGTAAAATAATAACTGTAATCATTTAAAATGTTTTAAATATACTCTTCGTTAAAATTTTCCTATGAAAAAGAAATAAGATAGAGCTGTTGAACAAAAAAAAGCCCTATTAATGAGCTTCTTTTAAGATTCTAAAAGATTTTTTAAGTAATTTCTATTCAAAATATACATTTTCCTACCTTCTAGCCTTATTATATTTTCTGATTCGAGCTTTTTTATCTCTTGATTAAGTACAGATCTATTTACGCAAAGCATCCTTGCAAATACATCCTGAGTTCCTGGAAGAACAAATATATCACTGTCTGGTGATGATTCAATAATCCATTCCGCGAGTCTCTGAGATACTTTGGCTCTTCTAACGGTTCTGATTACTTTTTTATTGTAGCAAGTGTACTTTGACACAAACCTGAGTACATTATCCATAAATTTTATATCCTCGGATATACATTCCATAAGAGGTTCTACTGGTATGTGGTATACTACCGCATTCTTGTGGCAATAAATATTGTAAGGATAGTATCTTTCTCCTCCATAGATTAGGTATAGCGGAAAGGCATCATTTTCAAAATAATATGAAGACACTATTTCGTTTCCTTCTAAATTATATTCGTTTGTTTTTAAGGAACCCTTTAAAATCACATGGATATAATCAATCTTATCACCCATTACATTAATAAGCTCTCCAGACTTATATTCTTTTTTTATTATTGGCATTCGGTTTATCTTTTCTATAGACCTTTCATCTATTTCTTGAAAAAGATAAAAATCTTTTAATTTTTCATAAAACATAATTCGCCTTCTATTTAATTTTTCTTTTAATATATCTTACTATTAATAGAATTGCAAATATTAATCCGATGTATTCGTTTAAAAAATTTCTATAAAAAAAGGAGATAGTTTCATCTCCCTTTTAAATTATTTTATTGCTTTTTAAATATCGTTGGTGAAGCTACATCTGTAGATAATGCTCTTATAGCACGTTCTACAAGCTCATCTCTTAGATGATCTTCCTTAGATCCTAATGCTGGATCTCCAACAGGATAAGGTATAGCTACTGTCGGTACAATTCTATTAGCTCCAACAGATTCTGAAATTGTTGTGATAGTTGCCATATGAACTATCGGAATACCGTATTTTTCTATTTCTTTTACCATTGTTGCACCGCAACGTGTACAGGTGCCTCAGGTCGATGTCATAATAACACCATCTACTCCAGCATCATAAAGTTCTTTTCCAATTTCTTGTCCAAATCTTTCTGAGTTTGCTACGGAAGTTCCAGTTCCTGTGGTTGAGTAGAAATATTTATAAACTCCACCGATCTTACCTTCTTTTTTAAGTCTAGTAAGTTCATCTAGTGGCGCTATTCTATCCGCCTTCGCATTACAGTATACCGGGTCAAATCCACCGTGAATTGTAACAAATTTTCCTTTTAATTCGTCCAAATCTGAAATGTCGTACTTAACCCATTTTTGAGCTGATGCTGATTGAAGTCTGTCTGGGTTTCCTTCTGGAACGATTCCACCTGTAGTTACCAAAGCTATAACCGCTTCCTTCATATTTGTAATTGGAGGAGCTGGTTCAACTTTGTCAAACTTAGGCATTGGTAGTTCAGTTTCATACTCTTCGTTTTTCAAACGCTTAAGCATCATATCAACTGCACGTCTAGCCCCAATTTTTTCACTAAATACGGTAAGTCTTCTTCCTTGATGGAAGTATCCGTCTACATCAGGTGATACTTCTTCTCCTTTTAAAAGTTTTTCAGCAATTGGAACCATATTTTTTATGGCTTTTCTCATTGTTGCTGCTGAGTCCCCAGTTGGAACTATATATGAATGAAGTCTGCATTGTTCAACTGCAGGGTTTTCTTCATACATTCCTGTAAGAACAGTTGTCTTATCCTTTAATGTATTTGCAACTCCCGCACACGCCATTCCATATCTTCCGGCGTTAAATGCAGGTCCTGCTACTACTAGATCAGGTTTTAATTCATCGTATGTTTTCATAATGAACTCTTTAGCTATGATTTCATTTTCATTGAAGAAATTGTCTCCACAGATAATTGTGTGGGTAACTTCTCCAGATTCTAATCTCTTATTAAATTCTACCGCTGGGCCTACTGGACCCTCTACAACCTGTGGTTTGAAATCAGCTTTATCTTCTCCACCTATTTGACCAAAGAATTGGTTTAGATAGTAAATTACTTTTTTCATAAACCCTCCTATGATAATTTCACTGTAAGGTTGTGTGTTCCTATTTCAGAAGTAGAAGCTATAATTGCGTTTAACTCACAAGTTATATTTCCTTCTTCATCTAGTGAACCGTCCCAACCACCAGATAAGTTTGCAATAGCTCTGTCATCTCCAAGAACTTTTGATGCTTTTGGAAGATGTACTAAATGTGAAACGTTACCTGTACTTATAACTGCTTTTGCTTCGTCCTTAGTATCTGCAAGTGGTTGAGAATCTCCACCCCATCCAGAACACTCATCAGTAATAAGAACAGATTTGATTCCTGCTTTTTCTAATCCTTCAGCAATCATTACTAAGTCTGAATCAGGGTTACCATATCCTTCTTCAGAAACTATTACTGCATCTGCTGCAAGTTGTTTACAAAGCTTAACTGTATAATCACAAGTTCTAAGTTTACCATCAAGTATAGTAAGTTCTGGAACTAGTACAAGACCTAGAAAGTTAATCGTCTTTCCATGTTCTTTTAATAGTTCTAAAATAACGGCGTTGTTTTGATGTTGATAAGTAGTTATCTTATCACAAGCTGCAACACAGTTGCCTGATATTACTGCTCCGTCTAATTCCTCAAGTGGATTTAATAGTGTAGGCAAAATCTGTTTTGCATCTACTCCATAGATATATCCATCATGAAGAAGTCCTTGAGCTATAAGCATCTCAGCGTATACTACTCTTGGCAAATCTTTTAATTTTTCTGAACTGGTTACAAAATCTTCTATTTCAAATACTTCACTATTATCTGGTTCAATATCTTTAAGTGCCTCTCCTAGGTACTCACTTGAAGCAAGTCCTGCGAGTCTAGCAGTTCTCTCATGTTCATGTGGTTCTAAATCATCAACAGGTGTAATATTTACAACTACGTTAAGTGTCTTAGAAAATGGAGTCCATTTAGCTCCTTCTCCCCACATATCGATAATTCCTTCTTGGAAACCTACGATATCTCCTGTAGTTACAACTGCTACATTCTTCATAGCTTTTGTAACTCCGTTACCAAGTTGTTCAATTTCTCCTGTAACTCCTGGGAATTTATTGGTTCTTCCAACTCTAAATCTAGGTTCAATTACGTCTTTAACTGGAATTATTCTTATTTCTTCTCCAGGTCTAGCAAGATCGATTTCAACACTCTTTACAGTTTTATCTTTCAAGATAGTAGCTTTCATCTCTTCTTTATTTATAAAAAGAGTTCCATCCACGATCTTGGTTTCATCTGCAAAATCAATGTTTGAAATCAGAACATTCTGAAGTTCTAACTTCATATTTCTACCTCCTTTAATAATTGTGAAACTAATTTTTTCTCTTTATGTAATTCATCAAATGAACTATAAAGCAAATTCTTATCAATGATCTTATAATCTTCTGTGTTTTTATAATCAGGCTTTCTAATGCCCATGGTATTTGTATATGAGATTATTGAACTTTCTACTATTTCAAGAGTCTTATTATATAATTCTTGATCAGAATAATTATCCACCATAATGACTGATCTCACTGGAGATAAAATCATTCTAATTGATGCTGGTAATGGATGACTAATTGCCAAGTAACCTTTGTGCATATAGTCTCTTACTGATTTTAGAACGTCTATAAAGTCTCCCTCTATGTAAATAGTATCTTCTCTATCCTTAAAAATACTATTATTTGTAATTACAATATATCTGTCTTTCAAAGCTATCAAATCCTTTTCCTAAATTACATCTTTATTATAACACTTTATATTTTTAAAGCATGTTATAGCTCTAACATTTAATAGTTATCCTATAAATTTTTATAAGTTTTATTGTTTCTTAAATATTTAAATTTATTCTATATTAATTTTGAAATCATTTGCATATTCATCATTTATAAATTTTAATAAAAAAACTCCCTACATAGGAATCCTATATAGGGAGTAAAAATTATTTACATATCTTTTTTTATTAATTCTTTTGTGTCTAGATTATACTCAAACTCAATATCTTGACCTTTTGAATTTTCTAATTCAATATCTAATTTATTGAAGTTACCAGTTTTTTCAAAATCAATACTGTAAGAATCTAAGTGATATTCAGACCCTGCTTCGCTTAGAGACTTATCGATAAGTGGTTGAATTTCACTGATGAAGTCTAAGTTTATAGCAGTTTTATCAGCAGTGTTATCAAGTTCTTTGTTATCTTTTAAAATAGTTCCATCTGTTGCATCGATTTCAAATTCATATTCTGAATCATCATCAAACCCATTTATTTCATAACAATAGGTCATATTTTCCTTACCAAAGCTAAATTCATCTATCTTTACACCTGGATACTTATCGTTAAATTTCTTAACCGCCTCTTCTGGTGAAACTGTGATAGTTGCATCTGCCTTGTTATCTTTAGATTCTGATAAATCATCTTTATTAGATTCATCTGTCTTAGAATTTTCTTTCTCGTTATTGTTTTGTTCTGTTGCTACATTGCCATTCTTCTTGTCTTCTGTCTTTGCGTTTTGTCCGCTTTGGCATCCTGTTAGTAAAAATACAAATGCCAACGCCAAAATTAATTTTCTCATAAAATCATCCTTTCTTTTTTGCTTACCAAATATATATACCCAACTTCTATAAATATAAAAGTTGGGTATTAAATCTAATTAGTTATCACTTCTAGAGAAAGAATTCTTCATATGGTTTGATGCAATATATAAAACTTTGTCGAGAAGTTTATTTGTTTCTTCTTCTGTGAAGTCAGCTAGTTCTTGATTTGCTTTTTCAAGAGCAGCGTGCAATTTTTCACCAGTAAGTTTGTTTTCTTCTACATAAGCATCTGTTTTAATTATAATTTCATGAGATTTAGACATGATCTTTTGGTCATATCTTTCAATTTCTACTATGGATTCATGATAATGCGCATCTGCAAGAGCAGCTATAATTCTATTTGTCCAATAGAAATTCTTTGTATTTGCGATTTTAGAATCGTCAGCAAAGTATTCTGGGGTCTTAGTAACATTTGCGTATTGAGCAACAGCAGAGTTAAATGCATTTGAACCAAGTGCATGCCATTCTACTACCTTATGTCCATCTTCTTTATATGGTCTTATTTGAGTAAATACTGTAATGTTATTTCTATTAATTCCGATAGGTCTGTACTTGCCCTTCTTTTCATCTTTACCATAAGGATTGAATTCTGTTCCTTGGTAATAATATGAAAGCACATACTTCATATCTTCTACAGTAATCTTTCTTTCTGGAACCATAGCCCATGGAAGATCTAAGTCTTCAGGTCTGTAATCGGCGTCTTCCCCGTCCCAAATAAATGAAGTTGGATTGAAATGTCTAAGCATTGCCCAAGCTCTTGGAGTGTTGTAGATTCTATCTGAATCATCTATTGAGCCATAAGCAAGTCTTGGATTGAAATCTCCATCTAGATTTAAATCTAAATGATTCTTTTCAGTAAATTCTCTTAAATCTTCGCAGCACATAAATGTTTCTTTCTTTCCATATGCGTCTTCGAAGTCAAAGTTATCGATGCCAAGTTGATTAGGCATAACTACATATGCATCGTCAGGAACTCTTCTTGCCATCCAATGATGTCCACCGATAGTTTCAAGCCACCAGATTTCATTTTCATCTTGGAATGCTATACCATTTGATTCATAAGTACCATGTTCTTCAAGAAGTTTACCAAGTCTTAAAACACCTTCTCTAGCTGAAGAAATGTAAGGTAGAACTACAGTTACAAAATCTTCTTCACCAAGACCGCCTTCCTTCTTGTCTTTTGTATTTACAAGAAGAGGATCTGCACCAAGGACTCTTGGATTAGTAGTTATAGTTTCTGTCGCTGTCATGGAAACATTTTTAGAATTGGTTCCATTGCATCCCCAGATACCTTCAAAAGGATCTGCATTCGGATGAGCAGTATATCTAAGTGGGTTTTCAGGTAGATCAAATTCACATTCTGAAATCACTGATTTATATCTCTTTGGTTGATCTTTAGGTTCAACTACAATGAATCTCTTGGCACAGTAAGAACCTGAACCAGAGTCTTCGCTTCTAGTAACTATTGTTGAATTATCATAGGAAGCATTTTTTCCTACAAGTAATGTTGTACAAGCCATAATTATCTCCTTTTATAAAATATTTTCTTCTTTAATTTTACTACTAAAAATGATAATTGTAAAATCATATAGATAATGATTATTAAAATTATTTTACATATTAAAAAATAAGGTGAGTTCCAATTAACCCACCTTTAATCTTTAATTTTACTTAGTTATGCTTACTGTCTTAGTAGCTCCATCCCAATCAACTTTTGCTCCAAGAATTTCTGAGATTGCTCTTAATGGAACGAAAGTTCTAGAATTTTTAATTACTGCTGGAGAATCGATGGTGATCTTCTTACCATTTGCATCGATTTCTTTAGAACCGATTGCTAAAACAGCCTTGTTATCTCCAATGATTACAGATTTAGTTTCCGCATTCCAATCTACTTTCTCTCCCAACGCTTCAGATATAAATCTAAGAGGAACCATAGTTCTTCCATTTTCAATGTAAGCAGGAGTTTCAGGTTTTATTTCTTTGCCAGAAACCATGATTTTAATTTCTGATGATGCATTAGCTTTATTATCAGATTTTGAATCTTTAATTTCTGTAGCTTTTGCGTTTGCCCAATCGAATACTAAGTAAACTTTTTGTTCTCCTGATCCAGGTCCACCTCCAGCTATGGCATCCATAGCATCAATCCAAACAGCAGCTACAATTTTATTTTCTTTTGGGGTAGTTCTTACAAATTCATGAACTTTGTTGTATTCTCCTGAAATAGTAGTTTGTTTAGTTTCTACTCTAGGAGAGTCCTTATCGCCTTCATAAATAAATAGATTTGTTAGTTCACCTTCCATATTCATAAAATTCATTTTTTTCAAATAGACTTTATAAACTGTCTTTCCATTTTTTTCTTCAACATCAGCCACTTGTTTCAAAGCTGAATTGCCCATTGATTCTTTTCCATCTTCACCATATTTTTCAAGTTTAACAGGCACTTCATACTTAGTTGCTGCAAAACTAAATGTTGGGATTAAAACCAAAGCTAAAATTATTGATAAAAATATTTTTTTCATTTTACACCTCTTTGATAGGGACAGCCAAAGACTGTCCCATATTAAATAATTAATTGTGATCAATATTGAATAAAACTTGTGCAACTTGCGCTCTAGTAAATGGTGATTTTGGTGCAAATTTACCATCACTCATTCCATTTACAACACCAAGTTTTGCCATTTCTTTTACAGCTTCTTTTGCCCAGGATTCAATTTTTCCATCATCCTTGAAACCATTGCTATTTCCCTTAGCATTTAGACTCTTATTAGAAACCTTCAAGAATTTACTCATTATAACAGCCATTTCTTCTCTAGTAAGTTCTTTGTCCGGTGCGAATCTACCTTGACCAACTCCAGAAACTATACCCATCTTATTCGCCCATGCGATATAAGAACTGTAGTACATACTAGACTTAACGTCATTGAAGTTTTGTGCACTGTAAATACTTGTATTTACATTTAGCATCCTGCCAAGTACGGTTACAAATTGACCTCTTGTAATAGGTTTATTTGGAGAAAATGATGTTTCACTTGTTCCATAGAAATATCCTTTATTAACTACATAATCTATTGCAACTTTTGCCCAATGACCATTAGTATCTCTAAATTGTGCAGGATTATTTAATTTATTTTTAATATTTTTCTTTTCTTCTATCTTTTTATTTTCATCATCTTTTTTATCTAGTTCAATCTTTTTATGTGGAGCTTCTCCAAATAAATATTTTCCTGCTCCATTCTTTGTTTCTTTAGCTCCACCCCAGGAGAACATAAGAATTGCGTCTTGATCTGATGGCATGGCACTAACTTTAAATGACACTCTTTGACTAGTGACCTTTGAGTTGATTGTCCAAGAGAATGTTCCATTTGCTCCCCTAGATGCTGCAAACTTAGATCCTCCATCGTAGATATATAAACTATCAACACCAGCTGTCTTATCTCCAATAGTTAACTTTCCGAATTGAACAGTATAAGTGAACCTACCATTGTTTTCTTCAACAGTTGCTCTTGGATTTATGACCTTATTAGCCATAGATTCTCCACCACTTGGTTTTTGAACACTTACTGGCACTTCGTAAAGTATATGACCCTTCTTCTTAGCAACTAAGTTTGATTTTGCTTTGGATAGATTTCTTAGAGCATTATCAACTTGATCTTGAGTAGAATTAGAAGAATTATAAACATCTTTTGCATCACTAAGAGCATTTTTAAATACTCTCATGTTAAAATCATATTCAAAATCATCTTCTTTTATACGATTACATTCTGCAATTAGATTTCCTAAATCAACTTTATTTACTTTTTTCTTCAAGTTGTTCATAGCAAGTTCAAGTCTATTCTTAGCTGCATTTACATCATCTTGCTTAGCATTAGAATCTTTGTTGATTCTATTTGCATTTTTTAATGCTTCTTTAAAGGCTACAACACTGTCATCTGTATATTGGATTGTTGATATTTTGTTAGCTTTACTTATTAAATCTTGTAAACCTGATTTATCAACTTGATTTGGAGCCGGTGTTTGCTTCTTCTTAAGACCATTTATTGCATTTTCTAAGTTAGTTTTTGCTGTGTCTACTTCCGCTTGTTTTGCATCTGTCTTATTTAGGATGTTTTTAGCTTCATTTAATTTAGTCTTAAGATTGTTGAAGGAATCTTCCGTAAATTCTTGAGCATTCTTCGCTTCTGCTTCTTTAATTTTTGCTCTTAATTCATCTTTATTAGCTATTTCTACTTGAGGATTAGTTTTATTTTCAACTAAAGCATTCTTAGCTTGTTTTAATTGTTCTAGTACTCTATTTACATCTGTGTCCTTAGCATTGTCATCTAATAAAACTTGATTTGCAGCATCCAAAGCTGTTAATAAATTGGTCTTGGATTCTTGAGTATATTTTCCTAAATCCATGCCTGCAATTTCTGCAACTAAATTTCTTAATTGAGACTTATCAATTTGAGGCTTGCTTTCTTCTTGACTACCTTCAACTAAAGTTTTGTTAGCAAAATCAGCATTTATATAAGCCTCAACTTTCATAGGCATTTTATTAACTTTTATTCCAACTAGAATATTTTCGATAGAATCTGTATCTTTATGGCTTACATCTATTAAATATTCAGCTGGTCTATTTCCTTCTGGTGAAAGAACAGATTCTCCAATTTCAGTATCATCTGCTTTACTAACAGACAATTTTTCTATATATGCATCCAAAGTTGGAGATACTTGTAATTTTATTCTAAGTTTTTTAACATCTCCATTAACTTCAAGAGTAGCTGTTTCTACAAGAGTATCTCCACCCATTGGTAAATTTTCACCATTTGTTCTTATAAATTTAACAGGCACTTTATATATAGCTTTTTCAACCTTTGCTTCTGGTGCTTTTGAATTATTAAAGGATTCTATTGCATTATTAAGGTCATCAAGAGCTTTTGTTATATCTTCTTGAGTAATTGCTGCATTCATCTTGGCTTTAGCAATATTAACTGCTGCTTCAAGATTTGAAATAGCATCTTCTGATTTACCTTCTTTAGATAGTCCTTCTGCCTCTCTTATCTTTTCTTGTAGTGCATCTTTATTTAATTTAACTTCATCTTCACTATTATTAAATTCACTAATTGCTGAATCAAGTTTAGCAATAGCTGCTTCTAGTGCTTCTTTACTATTAATGGAATCTTTTGAACTTTCTATTTCAGAAATTGCTTTTTGGAGTTTATCGAAAGCTTCTTGTTTTTTATTAGCCTTTTGAATTTTTTTAGCTTCAGCTAATTTCTTGTCTAAAGAAGACTTGTCAAGAACTTCTTCTCCTTCGTTTTTCTTTGATTTAGCAATTAGTTTGTCAATCTTTGAAGTTAATTCTGCTCTCTTATCTCCTGCTCTAGTTCCCTTACTATCGTGATCTTTGATATAGGATTTAGCTTCATTTATAGCTGCTTGTAAAGAACCTTTTTCTTCAGCTTTGACTTTATTATTCTTAATCATTTCTTCAGCTTCAGAAATCTTATTATTAAGTTCTGTCATATCATATCTTAAAAGATCAGAAATATTTTTAATTCCCTTATCTAATTCTTTAATTTTTTCTACATCACTTTCTACTTTAAGAGCGGATTTTGTGTTTTCTATAAGTTCCTTAACTTTCTTTAAGGATTCAGGAGTATATTTTTTTGATTCTGTATCAGATTTTAGATTATACTCTGCTTGTACGATTTCTGTTTTTATAAGATTGTTTGCTATAACAATAGCTTCTGCTGCCTTAGCTAAATTTTCATAAGCTTTTTTAACATCATCTTGACTAGATGCTCCATTTTTTTCAACAGCTTTTGCCTTGTTGATTTCTTCTTGCATCTTATTCTTTAGGGCATCGCTTATTCCTTCTAGGCTTGTTGTTGGATTTAAGGATTCAATCAATTCAATTAGTTGTCCCTTGTCAACATTGTATTCATTTTTGTTAAATCCTTCCACGATAGAATTCCAATCTATTCTCAATCTAGCATCTGGGTTATGTTCGCCAGCTCCTTGCCCATTTCCCATTAAATCAGCATAGTACCTAAGATTTAACTTTATATCTCTTTGACCTTCAGTAACAGGAATTCTAACAAGAGTTGGCGAATTAACTTCACGAGTTCCTACAGTAATTTTTTCGGACTTAATAACTTCAGCCAATTTCATTTGTCCATTATCATCGTACTTAACTTCTGTAACTGCCCCAAAAACTCTTGGAAGATTTTGTTGACGATTTTCTGCACTTCTTTGTGGCATATTTGGGAAGTTCATCATAGGTACAAACTTCATTTCTACATAATCTCTTCCATTAATTTTGGAAAGCTTAGCCTTATTCCAAAGAACGTCTTTAGCCATAGATTCTTTTTCTTCCTTGGCATTCATAAGTTTTATATTAACTGTTCTTAAATCACTTTCTGATGCATCAATTTCATCGTCTGAATTTTCAAAATCTTTTATCGCTTTTTCTAAAGCATTTTTTGCATTATCTATTGTTTCTTGGCTTTCACTCTTTAAAGCTCCCTTAGCCTTATTTATTTCATCAATTAATTTTTGGAAGTTTTCTTGTGATTTTTTATTCTTGTTTATTTTTTCAGCCTTACTTATTACGGCTTGTAGTTCGTCAACGCTAATTTCTGGAGAATTCTTAAATTTATTTATAGCATCTGCTAGTTTATCTTTTGCCTTGTTGATTTCTGTTTGATTTTCTGAAAATTGTTTAGTCTTAGCATCTTCAATTGCATCTTTTAATTCTTGGAAAGCTAGCTTAGATTTTTTTCCTTTTTCTAATTTTTCAGCTTCTTCAATCTTTGCTAATAACTCATCTCTATTAACTTTTTCATCACTTTTAGCTTTTAGATTTTTAATATCGCTTTCTAATCTTCCACACCAGTAGTCATAAATAGCAATATCTAAATTTAAGCCACTATTTTCTTCTACAAAATTTCCTTCAAATGGTTTTAGATTACTTTCCTTATATTTTTTTAAGTCAGGACTCTTTGTCATATCAGTTAAAAAGGCTTTTGCACTCTTATATACCTTGTATTTAACTATTCCATTTGGTCCCTTGTAAATTAATTCTTTTTCTTTATAACCATTAAGAGTTTCATCTAATGCCTTTAAAGAATTAGAGCTATACTTATCTTTTTCTTTTAACTTTGCTTCTGCATCATTTACTAGACCTTGAAGTTTTGCAGGGCTTAATCTCAACTTATCATAAATTCTATTTATTTCTGTCCTAGCCTTGTTTACTTCTTCAAGAGTCATTGGCTTGTCTGCTTTTAAATTGTTTAATATTTGTTTAGCTTCATTAATAGATTCAGTTGTAAATTTACCAGTTGCTTCGTACTTACTTATACTATCTTCAAACTCAAGTGCATTTTTAAAATCAACCCATGGTTCAATTGCTCTAGCGTAAGTGCTTAATTCTTTAATTTTTGCCTTAGCATCCTCTGCTTTTATATTTGTGTTTTCGTCAACTGTACCTACCTTATTTAGTAAGTCTTCAATTGTATTTTTAATATTTACTGTTTTTTCTTCTTGTGGTGTAGGATTATTTTTTTGATCCTTAGTTAGTATCTCATCATTTCCCCTAACTATATTTTTATTGATTAGTAATTTTTCTGGTAAAATTCCTTTTACTTTATTGTAGTCTTCTCTTAGGTAGTCAACCCTAACTTTTAATAAATTTTTAATTTCTGCAAGTTCTTCCTTAGTTGTCTTTCTCCTTGAATTTTTAACATAAATCCAAATAGAGTCATGTTCCATTTTATCCTTTTTGCTGCTACCAGAATCATAAACATCAGCTGTTACAACTATTTTTTCATCCTTATCAATGTCAAATGGTATTTCAAATTCCTTTGGAACAAATCCTACTTCTTGATTTCCTTGTGGATTTAGAATAGTCATTTCTTCCTTTTTATTTGGAATGGAATCGAGGATTCCCTTGATTGCAGATTGAATATCTTTCACGTAAGACTTTACCATATTTCCTTCCATTTCAGGTGTTGCTAAAAACTTGATTTTCTTATTAACTGGATCGTAAATGGCTTTTGGAGAAATATATTTTTCCATATAAGTTTTTTCATTTGAGTTTTGATTTTTACATTCAAAGCTAACTTCATATGGTTCCTTTGAAAACTCTTCTTTTTCCTCAGCTTCTCCAGAAATAAGTTTTTTATTGTTTAGGTCTAAAGAAATCTGTATATTATTTAAGTCTTCAACCCCCATCATGCTTGCATTATAGTACTTTGTACTAATATATATAGAATTACTAAAAACACTTGGACCATGTATAGCTACTTCTTTAATAATATCTTGATTATCTTCTTTTCCGTCTGTGGAAATTATTTCTCCTTTTTTCGGATTAAAGTTTTCATCACTAAAAGATACGCCACAAACAAAGTTGTTATTAACCTTTTTAAATCCTAATATGAACTTCTTTTCCTTTGGATAGTATTTAACTTTTGTATCAAGTAAAGGTCTTAAATTAGCATTGCTTACATCTGTAACTTGAACTTCGTAAACTTCTTCCTTTTCTTTATTGTTTCCATTTTCTTCATTAATTGCAGGAGGTGTCATGCCTGGTTTTGCTTGAAGTCCATCAATCGCCTTTTGTAGTTCGGATAAATAAGTTAAAGTCTCATCAATAGAAGGTGTAGACAATTTGTTTCTTTCAATCCATTCATTTGCCTTTCCCTTAGCTGTTAACAGTTCCCCATAAGTTACATCTGTATAATATTTAGAATCGTACTTTTCAGCTAGTTTAACAAGTTTTTCTAGTTTTTCTGTGTTGTACTTTAGTGTTCCGTTATTACTTGCTGTTTCGATTTTTTTAATTGCTGAAACAATGTCAACGAGTTCTTTATCAGCAGCTGTTCTTTCAAGCTCATCTAAATATTCTCTATATTTATCAATACTTTCTTTAGTATATTTTTCACTTGTATAGAAACCACTGTCAAGACTATCTCTAGCTTCAGCAATTTTCATATTTAAGATTTCAAGAAGTGTAAAGATATTTTCTGTTTCATAAATAGGTAAAGCATATTTTAACGCCTCAGTCATAGAAGGCTTATCAGAATTTCTAAGTTCTTGTAACTTATTAATACTTTCTTTTATCTTTGCTGCCCTTTCTTGGTCTTTTGGTGCATCAGCATCTAGTGTTGAAGATAAAAGTATTTCTCCTCTTTTGATCCAATACTTAATCCTTCTTTTTGTCTTTTCGCCATATAGCTTTGTATTGTCATTTGTCTTTTTTAAATTTTTATAATTAATGTCTATTCCAAATGGACCCGTCCTTTTTTCTGTACCCGTAATATCAACATATGTCATATTTTCAACTACAAGTCTTGATCCATTTAATTCTGCTGGTATAGGTATAGCAATTAATCTTTTTTGATTTACATCATTTGTTGCGCTTTCTAATGAAGCAATAATGTCTTTGCCTGCAACTTTATTAATAAGCATTGATTTAATATTAGATACCTTATTTTTATTTGCAACAAATAACAGCTCTAGTTCATTTCCCCACTTTGTTAGTTCACCTTCACCTAAAAGATCTGTTATTTCTGGAATATCTTCTCCCGTCATTTGATACTTATTTTGATTTCCATCTCCGTTGCTCAAAAATTGTACCTTGACAGCTTTGAAGTTATTTTTAAGACTATAATCTCCATCTTCTTGAAGGCTGTTGTCACTTGATATTGCATATAATGCAAGCACATCGTCTAGTTGATTTAGTAAATATTGTGCAGTGTCTTCATCCACAGAATTTGCAATTTCTTTTATTCTTGACGCTAAGGAATAAATTGCGTACCATGGAGTCGATTCGATGGTATATTCATTTAAAATCTGAGAATCTTTTGGATCATTTTCTTCATAATCTTCCAAGCCAATTCCTGGTCTATAGTCTGTTGGATTTTTATCGCTTAGGTAGTTTGTTCCCAGCAAGTGCTTTAAAACGTCTTTATTCTTTAATATTTCATCAGCCTTCTTTATAATTTCTTTCTTTGTTGTATCTTTAGCTGGTGTAAAAGCAAAAACTGGTTGTGCACTTCCTAACATTGTTATTATTGATAAGCCTAAGGCTACCTTCTTGTGTAAGCTAATAATGTTTAGCTTTTCTTTTTTATTGTTCATTTTATCATTCCTTTCTGATAATTTATTTATATTAAAAATCTTTTTTTTGATTTTTAAGCTATTTGATTTATTTTATCCGCAAAATAGTTTGCTGCTTCTTCTAGTTCTTCTTCTGTTGCTTTTCTAGATTCAAGACCTGTTTGTATCATTTTATCTTTAATCTTCTTTGGTACTATCACTCCTTTTATTCCTTTTAATTTTTCTATCATCTTTGGGTCTACTAGACCAGGGCATATGTATTGACCCAGTGATTCTTTTCCTCTTAGTAAACCTTCTAAATTCTTAATGACTTTTCTTCCATGTTCTGAGTCGGGCATGGCGCCTAGTGTTGCAAATAGTCCCAACTTTTTATTTTTTATTTTTTCTAAATATTTACGGGTTTGTGTTTCTAAGGTTCCCCTATCTACCCATCCTCCCAAGAGGACAAAGTCATAACTTTCTATGTCTGGTGAATCTCTTACGTTTTTGATCGTCATTTCATATTTATCTTTCAAGGCTTCATATATTTTTTCTGCCATCCTTTTTGTGTTGTCTGTCTTTGATGAATAAATTATTATTCCTTTCATTATTCCTCCTTTATTCTTCAGCCAATACATACTTTCTATCTTCTATATCTATGATTTTTAATTTTGTATCGTAAATTTTACTTATTTTTTCTCCAGTAAGCACTTCTTTTGCTTTTCCTTGAAATTCAATTTTTCCTTTCATCATTCCTACTATTGTGTCCGAATATTCTATGGACTGGTTGATGTCGTGAAGTACCATGATTATTGTTTTTCCAAGATTTCTATTTAAATCTTTTACTAGTTTTAAAATTTCTACTTGATACTTTATGTCTAGATATGTTGTAGGCTCATCTAGTAGTAATATTTCACTATCCTGAGCTATTGCCATTGCTATCCAAGCTCTTTGAACCTGGCCTCCCGATAGAGAGTTTACTTTTTCATTTCTTATTTTTTCTAGACCGCATACTTCTATCGCCTGTTCTATCTTGTCCTTGTCATCTTTACTTGGCTTTTGCATAAATCCAAGATACGGGTTTCTCCCATATGAGACTAATTCTTCTACTCTTATATCTCCAGAGATTTGATTCTTTTGTCTAACTATGGCTACCTTCTTGGCAAATTCTTTTCTCTCTATATTTTTTATATTTTTGCCATCTAAGGTTATCAGTCCCATCTTTGGTTTTTCTACTCTTGTTATTAATTTAAATAGTGTTGATTTGCCGCAGCCGTTTGCACCGAGTAATGTCGTTATTTTTCCCTTTTCAATTTTTAAATTTAAATCTTTTATTACCATATTTTTTCCATAGGAGAAAAATAGATGTTTAATTTCCATAATTTTTCCCTCCTATTTTTAGTAGTGTTATAAAGAATATTCCGCCCACCACTGTCATGACTACCGAAGGGTTTATTTCGTATGGATAGGCTATTATTCTACCTAATGTATCTGATAATAGTAATGTTATAGCGCCTAGTATCATTGAATATGGTATGAGTCTCTTGTGGTTTGAGCCTAAGATTATTCTTGATATATGGGGCACTACCAATCCCAAGAAGCCTATTACTCCTACTATTGCTGTGGAGACTGACGCCAAAATTATTGCTATCAGTGCCAATATAAATCTGTCTCTGTTTACATTGACGCCTAAGGACTTTGCTGTTTGGTCTTCTAATTGAAGGAGGTTTGCAGTTCTTATTGTGAATATTGATATGACAAGGAAGACTATTCCATAGACTGCCATTATCTTCACATCTGCCCAGGTTTTTTGTGCTACATTTCCTTCGATAATCGACTGTACATTGGTTAAATTTCCACCCATCATGGATTTAATGGCTTCGTTTATTCCCATAAGTGTCATGTTAAGTGCGACACCGACTAGAATTAGTTTTATAGGGTTTGATCCTCCATTCCATGCAAGTGAATATATTAGAATATATGCAAGGAGTCCTCCTAAAACTGAAAATGCTGGAGTTAAATAATAAAGTTTTGGAAATAGTATCATTACTAGACTTGCAGATAGACTCGCCGCCGAGGAGATACCGATTATTCCTGGATCTGTCAGTGGATTTTGCATAACAGCTTGGAGAAGTACTCCCGATGTGGCTAAGGCTGCTCCTGCTAGTATTGCAATTATTATCCTTGGAAATCTCAAATCGTATATTGTTGCTACATCTGCATCGTATTCTATAAATAGTCCTCTTAATAGCTTGCTAAAAGTCATTTCTATGGAACCTGTCTTGGCAGAATAGAGTGTAAGAGCTAGCAATATGATTATTGATACTGTATAAATGAAAACTACTCTACTTTTTTTCATTGGAATTTTCTCCTATACCTGCGCTTTGTTTATCATTGTTTTTATAGAATAGGTCTTCTAAATCATCTAGCGCTTCTTTGTAGTTAAACTTTGCGCTCATTCCGAATTTTTTATAATCTAAATCATATACTTTGTTTTCTTTGACGGCTCTAAAATGTTTCCAGATATCATTTTCAGCAAAATCTTTTTTAAACATTTCCTTTACATCATCTGGCATTGCATGGGCAGTTCGAAGAATCATATCCGGATCCTTTTTAAGCATGTCCTCTGTGTTAATTGTGATAAATTGTTGGTCCGTTCCTTCATATACATTTTCTGCACCTGCTAATTTAATAAGGCTACCCGCATATGAATTTTCTGTTGCAACTACATATGAGCCAGGAAGTCCCATAAGCACCAATACTTTTGGTGCTTTTTTATCCTTGTGTTTTGCCTTGTAGTCTTCCATAAATTTTTTGTAGTCTTCTATAAGTTCTTTGGCTTCTTTTTTTCTATCGAGAAGGTTGCCCAAATCTTCAATGGACTTATACATCCCATCTATATTGTTTAAATTTAAAAAGCCATAGTCTAAGTTTGCCGCTTTGTACTTAGGAAGTAGGTCAGATATTAATGATACTGGCGAGAATACATAGTCTGGATGTAGTTGTTTTAATTTTTCTATGTCCGGTGTCATCGCCATTCCTACTTTGGGTACGTCCTTGTATCTTTCTGGAATATTTTCTATATCAGAATCAGGAACTGCTACTAAGTCTATGTTTAATTTTTCCATTATGTCGACTGTTGCAATTGAGGTTGCAGCTATTCTTAACTGTCCTTTTTGGGAGTTTGTACTTTGTTTTTGGTCTACGCATGATGTAAGTATTAATAATGCCAATAGCATGGCTAGGAGTTTTTTATTCTTCATAGTTTTCACTCCTTTTTTGATTTAATTCCTCTTCAACTTTTGCTTTATAAATAAATGATAGAATTGCCATAATCAAAAGAGCCGAAGTCATAATAACGAGTAGTCCTACTAGACCATAGATGCACGCCATTGTTATCTTGCCGGGCTTTGTTATTTGTTTTGTTTCTTCTTCGATGTCTTCTGAGTAAAATAATTTTTTTATAATTTCAGAATCTTTCGTTAAAAGTCCATGGGAATAACCGAGGTCTCCTGCTGATAGTTTTGAATTTACGACATGTTGTTCTATCTTTTCTCCCTCAGTCTGTGGACCGAGCACCTGTCCGACTTGACTATTATTTTCTACCGGTTTTAAACCTTTTAAGTTTGGCATTGTAGATTGATTGGCACTCGCTTCTTTAGGCGGAACATTGTTTATTTGAGTTTCTTGATTAGCTTCCACCTTTTCATTAGTCCCACCTGCTGAAGATGAATTTACATTTTCAAGTGTCGCAAAATCTGTATTTCCTTCCACAAAATCCGAAATTTTAAAGTAAAATATTACATCTCTACCCATTGGAGCTACATATAGTGATGTTCTAACTACTACATTTTTACTTGGAATTTCAAATCTATAATCTCTTGTTTCTTCTGTCTGTCCCGTTATTTCAGCCGATACAGAATAGAAGTCTTGGTCTCCGTAATTTTGAACTGCAAAAGTTTCGTTCTTTATATAGTTTGCAAGGTTGTATCTAACAGTTAAAAATATTCTTCCGTCGTCTGTGGTTTCTACAAGAGCTTGTGGTGAAACTACATTTTCTGTCATACCTTGGCCTATACCAGGATTGTTACCTGGATCTTCTATAACGCCTGAAACCGGATGACTATAATACGGTGTTGTCTTAGCGATTTCTTGTGTATAAGCGTACACATTACTTACTATTGAAATTCCTATTATTAGACTTAGGATAAAAGCTGTCATTTTATTTCTCATCTTTTCTAAGTCCTCCTATAAATAGTATTTCTTCTCTCATATCTCGAATTGCGTCAAAATTTTTTCTAATGAAATATATTGAAAGAATATTAAACGTCAAAAAAACCATTAATATGAATATTATGAGTCCACTGTATTCTCTCTCTTGTATTGTGTCAGCTTTATTATTTTGGTTTTGAGTTTTATTTTCTTTATTTGCTAAATCCATCTGTTTTTGTAATGAACTGGACGCATTCGACTGTGGATTTGATAGCTTAATATTATTTGTATTTTCAGTATTAACTGTTGTTCTATTTGTTTTATTGCCTATCGGTTTTGGTTTTGTCTTTTTAACAGTTTTTAAAAATTTCTCCGCCTTTTCATTCTTCTTTTCTATTGGCAATTTGTTCTCTGATGATTCGGTATTTGCATTTGGAACCAAAGCATCACCACTCTTAACCAATACATATACGCCAGGATTTTTAACCTTTGCTTTTACGTGGTCCTTGTCAAAAGTAAATTCTAGTTTCTTTTTTTCTCCATTGGTAAAATCATACAAAGCCAAATTATCCTCTTTTGTAAATTTTAAAAGAGGAAGTCTAAGCTCCATTTCTTTTTTTGGAATTATCTTCTTCCTTTTGTCTTGTATTTTCTTATCTTCTTCCTTAATCTCATCTAAAGGTCCAAGAAATTCAATTTTAAATATATTTACCTGATCTAATTTATCGAAATCTTTAGAATATTCTTCCGCATTTTTTCCGGATAGCTTATTGCCATAGAAAGAAAACTCTTCATCAAAAGTTCCTGGTTCATAATTTACAATTAAACTTTTATTTTCAGCTTCTCCAGAAGATGAACTATCAAACTCGGGCTTTTTAGGTCCTGTTTCGAATTTTTTTTATGAGTTCTGCCTGATTTTTATCTATTTTTTCAATAGAATCATAGTCAAGTTTTATCCTTGCTCTTATGGGCTCGTCTCCCATTGGACCCACTTTTGGATCTACATATACATTTATAAGTTCACGAACATTTTCTAATTTAATTCTAAATACTGTTGGTCGCTTCTCATTTTCATTTGGGATTTCCATTTCATAATCTCCACCTTCACCTGGATAGAAATTTCCATCGTTCTTTTGAAAAAAAATACTTACAAGAGAAGCTGTAATATTTAAATAATCCATTTTTTCGGTGCCTATGTATAAGTATTTCTCACTATCTTTAACTTCTAATTCTGCTACTTGCACCATTGCTTTATTTCCCATGCTTTCTTTATCCTCATGAGCATGCCATAATTTAACATGTATTTTGTAGTAGCCATCTTCTAAATTAATTAAATTTTCTTTGTTAGTTTTAATATTGCTTTCTTCGCAATAGTTTTTATTTGGAATAAGCAACAGCAATAAAAGTATGTATATTAAAATTTTATTTTTAATTTTAAAAACCTCCTTGTCATGATGATAAACTATATCAATATCATATAACTTATTTTTATTTTTTCTATGGTTTGTTGCAATAAAAAAAAGTTAACCTGCGTTAACTTTTTTATGCTTTCAATTAATGTTATTGATAATGTTTTCTATTTAATCCTTTTTTGTTTATTTTCTAACAATTGTTATATTTTATATTCATCATAATTTTGATATTAATATAGGTTAACAGAAAATACAAAATTTGCTTTCCCTATATGGGCTGCAAATCCTATTTGAGTTTTTATTTTTAAATTTACAGATGTTTGCAGGATTCCGCTACCTAAATTGTTCCAAAATTTTATAATTTTTAAAGGAATTCTAAACATTCCTTCCTTTACATCTATGGTATGTTCTCCATGTTCATCTTCATACAACAAAAATATAGGCATAGATTTTTTCTTAAATCCATTTTGTATTTTTTCTATCATCTTGGTCTTTAAACATAGATACTCTTCATCTTCTACTATTATTTCTACTTCTTTTTCAAATCCCATCATTGCCATGGAATTTTCTACAAATGAATTTTTATTATTTTCGCTGACTTTATAAACTGTCAGGTATATATCACTAGAAGTATTGGAATATACTTTTAGCAGTTCTTCATTTTTTACCTTCTTTTTTAATTTCTCAATCTTTTTTATATGGGATGAATAATCTTTTATTATTTCTCTTATGTTTTCTAAATGAATGAGTTCATCTGATACTTTTAAAACTGCTTCATCATCCATCTTTAGTGTATATCTTAATATTGTTTTGGAATCTTCCAGTATTTCATTGTATTCATTTGCAAATTTTTCTCCTATCATCGTCAAATGAAAATCGTTAGTATCTTTATAAAGAAGTCCTAGTACCAACATCCTGTCCATTATTTTTTTTGCGTTTACTTTTGAACAATCAAAGTACTTACTTGCATCGGTTATCGTTCTTTTTCTCGGATTGTTATTTAAAAATAATAGATACTCAATTTGCATCTTAGTTAATTTCATCTCTGTCATTATGAGTTGATGCTCCTTTGCATATTAATTACTTTATCACATATTCTAAGTGTACTCTTCCTATGAGAAGATATAAAGATAGTCTTATCATCTTTTTCTTCGTATAGGGACTTTAAGATTATTCCTTCGTTATATGCGTCGATATTCGCTGTCGGTTCATCTAAAATATATAGTTTTGAATCTCTTAAAAACATCCTAGCAAGGGCAAGTCTTTGTATCTGTCCTGTTGAAAGTAGTGCCTTATCCTTTACTATTTCTGTGTCAAATCCATGATCTAAAGACATGATAAAATCATAGATATTTGCTTTTTTTGTTGCTTCTATTAAATCAATTTCTGTTGCACTTTCATTTGCCACCAAAAGATTTTCTCTTATTGTCCCTTTGAATAAATGGCTCTCCTGTGCCACATATGAAATATTATCCCTAAGGTTTCGACTATTTATATCTTTTAAATTTATTTCGTTTAAGGAAATACTTCCTTTTATAGGATCGAAAAATCTCATTATTAGTTTAAGAACCGTAGATTTTCCACATCCACTCTTGCCTTCTAAGCCTACAACTTGATTTAATCTAGAGGATAAATTAAAGTCTTTTATTAATTCTGTGTCATCGTATGAAAATTCCACATCTGTAAGATCAATTTTTTCATAACTAACTTCATTTTTATTTGTAACTTCATCTACTGCAGGAGCTTCTCTTAAAAGTGACATAACTCTTTTGCCACAAGCAAAGGTTAAAACCAAGTTATTACCAAGTGATGCAAGTGCTGATGTAGGGCCAAAGGATGAAATAAATATGGCTATTGGAAATATTAAGTTTAAAAAATTCACTTCTCCTGCCATGTAAAGTCTTGCTCCAACTAATATGAAAACTATATTCGCTATAAGAATTATAGTTGAAGATGTGGCAAAATTATTTCCCATATTGTTTGATAGTTTCTTAGAAGATCTATTTAAATCTCTGGTCAAACTATCCACTTCCTCCATTCTTTCATCTTGCATAGAAAAGTTTATTACTTCTTTAATCCCTTTTAAACTTTCAAGAATCGAAAGATTTAGATTTGATAAATTTTTTCTTTGATCATCTCCTAGTCTTTCGCCAATTTTTTGAGTTAGTGTAGGTATAATTATACCGAGAACAATATGAAATACCAACAGGCATAGCGCATACTTCCAATGAATTTTATATAGAATTATAAAAAATATTAGAGTGTGGAAAAACGCAATTAAAACTGGTGATATCGTATGTGCATAGAACACTTCTAAAAGCTCAATATCTGCTGTTATTATAGAGATGAGCTGACCTTTATTCTTCGTATCCATCTTTGCAGGGCAGAGTCTTCTAAGACTTTTGAAAACCAAATCTCTTATTATTGCCAAAGTTTTAAAAGCTACATAGTGGTTAAAAAGCTGCTCCGTATATTTGAATAAGGACCTTAAAATCGCAAGTGTTATTAAAATAATTAAAACCGTTTTTAGATTTATTATTTCTCCTATATAGATCTTTCCAAAATAATATGCCCCAAGACCAGGTATCAAAGTTGCAAAAACATGTCCTAGTAGCCCGAATGATACAGCAAAAATCATCTGTAAACTAAGAGGCTTTACAAGATTTAAAAGATCTATTAATAATTCTTTTCTCTCTCTTAAATTTTTCATTTGACACCCCACATTTCTAAATCCATCTGTGAATTATAAAGATTTCCAAAGTTTTCCTTTTCCTTCATCTCTACAAAACTTCCTTCTTCTATTACTTTTCTATTTTTAAGGAAGTATATATAGTCCGCGCTTTCTGTATTTCTAAGTCTGTGAGTTATTAGCACTATGGTCATATCTTTTTTTAATTTAGATAAAATATCTAGAATAATTTCTTCAGATTCTATATCTATATTTGATATAGCCTCATCAAGTATCAAGACTTTTGGCTTTCTAAGTAGTGCTCTAGCAATAGAAATTCTCTGTTTTTGACCACCAGATAAGTTGTTACCTTGACTTTCTATAATTGTATCCAGACCATCTTGATTTTCAAAATATTCATATAATCCAACAATTTTTAAATTATCCATAAGTTCTTCATCACTTGCAGTAGGATTTGCAAAAAGCAGATTATATCTTAAACTGTTGCTGAAAATAAATGGATTGTTGTCAATCATACAGATATTTTCTATTATACTGTCAGATTTTATATCGTTCTTACCATTATAAAAAATATTTTTTCCACTACTTCCTAGCATGCCGCAGATCAATTTAGCGATTGTGGATTTTCCGCAGCCACTCTTACCAACTAAACAGGTTATTTCATTTTCTTTGCATGTAAGATTTATATTCTCTAACACTTTTTCCTTATCATAAGAAAAATCTAGATTTTTAAGTTCGATATTAACCCTATCTTCATCTATTACTTGTGAACCGTCCACAGGCTCTTCTATTTCTAAAACTTCAAATAAAGTTGTAGCAGCAGATATCCCATTCATCGCAACGTGGAACAATGCTCCTAGTCTTCTTAAAGGATTGAAAAATTCTTGAGATAGAAGAATAAATACAAAACCTGTAAATATGGAAATTTGTCCCATAGAAAAATATTTTAGAGTCATGTAGATTACAGTTGCACTTCCAGTATATGAGACTAGGTCCATAACAGTTATATTGTTTAGCTGAACCATGAGAAGTTTCATAGTCTTAACTCGGAAATCCTCAGCCATCTCATTTAATTTATCATTGTACTTTTCATCCGCATTGAAAATCTTTAAAGTGGTAAGTCCGTATAGAAAATCTATAAACACTTCACCTAGGTTTGCATAGGACTTCCAATAAGATTTAACCACCCTCTTAGCTAACTTCTGCACCATAAAAATTGCTATTGGAATAAATGGCAAGAATACAAGTCCTACAAGAGCAATCTTTAAATTTACAAAGGACATAATTATAAATAACATAATTGGTCCTATTAGAGAGAATACAAGCTGTGGTAGCAGCTCTCCATAGAAGATATTTAGTTGCTCTATTCCTTCTACACTGAGATTTATAACTTCTGATATAGAAATCTTTTCTCCATATTCCATTTTAAATCCATAGACCTTTTTGAAAAGTCGCTGTCGAAGTGATTTCTTGATTCTATTAGAAATCTTATGTGAAATATAAAAGTTATACTTTATAATAATTATTTTTATAAGAATAATTGCGAAAATTTGAAATATAAACCCTTTAACTAAATAATTTCCCTTTACAATTTCATTTAAGAAATTCCCAATTGAAAATATAAGAGCTATATTAGTAAATAGCTCAAAAACCTTGAGTAATATCAAAATTAATAACGAGTTTTTTTCTCTACCGATTTCTCTCAAAAGATTTTTATTCAGCATTTTCTACCTCCGGCACAGTCTTAATCTTAGCGAAAAAGTATATGTAGTGAAAAATTAATACTAATACAAGACAAATCCTCGCGTGGGATATTTTAACTACATAAAAAGATATTGCTATAAAAAATGTAATCATCGACAAAATTTTTACCTTTTTCTTCATAGTTAAACCTTTCTTTTCTTTTATAGGTTCTATATTGTTCTTGTAAATATTGGTTGAGATAAACCATTTGTGGAATCTTTCCGATCCTTTTGCAAAACAAGCAGTTGCTAAAAGTAAAAAAGGAGTTGCAGGTAAAAGTGGTAGGTAAATCCCAACTATTCCTATTCCTAAAAATATAAATCCTAAAATTAAAAATATGTACTTCAATACTACCTCCTGATAATTAATATTATTAATATGTTTTATACTATCAAAGTATATTTTTTATGTAAAGTATTTTGATATTAATTATTATTCAATATAAAAGTAAATTTTTTAAATTCTCTGTAAATTTAGCGGTTTTATAAAATTTTTCTAGTTAACTCAGGTTAACTAAAGTTTAATTTTTATTAGTAATTATATTATTTTTTTGATGCTATCTGGATAGCATTTAAATTTATTTTATTTAACGAGGATCTTTAAGCCTATTAAACTCATATCTTATTTAGAATTTAAAATAATTATTACCATGATACGTATAGCGTGATAATAATTATTAATTATATTTTACTTTCTTCAATTCTTTCAAAAATCAGAACCACTGGTTTAACCGGTTTTTTATGCGGTCAAAAGGAATCTTTAATATCCGTGACTTAATGGCGCCGATTGTTTGCAATTTACAATTTCTATTTTCTAATCCTAAAAGTTTTGTATTAAAAAAACCCCTCCATCCTTTTTTTGGATTTTGGGGTTCATATCAAAGACTATTGTCTTATTTATTTTCATTCGTATCTTTGTTCATCGAGTCATCTCTTTTTTCTTTAAATTCTTTGTAAATTTCTTCAAGTTGGTCTATATAGGCATTACTTGTCATAGCACCCTTACATTCTTCGTAGCAATATACAAAGAATTTTTCTATTTCTTCATGGACTGACTGATCTGATACATAATAGATCATAAATATACTTGATAAAATTGCCTTAGCTACTTCAGGATCATCTTTTCCATAGTGAAGAATTTGATTGTAAGACAAACTTAGTTCTTCTTTTGCTGAATAGTTATTATATATTATCTTACTATTTTCATCTTCTTTTAATATTTGGTAAAAATTTTTAGACGAAAATAGTTTCCCTAGCAAAATACCTATTTTATTAATAGACTCTGAAGCTGTGTTTGGATCGTTTATCCCTGGACTAAGGGCTCTTAAAGCAATTTCTACAATATTTGTAATTTCATGGTGGTAGTCTCTTGTGTCATTTTTTCTTACATTGATAATAATGTTGTCTGATATTTTTTTTAAAAGTTTTTCTTTTTCTTCTTTGTCAATATCTAATTTTTCTAAGACATTCAAATCTCCTATATACATGTTTTCTAAGACATAGTCTCCTATTCTCTTATTGATAATTATCTCATACTTTGAGTCTTCAATGATATTTATCATTTTGTCTGCATTAATACTGTATAGGTAACCAGACTTGTTAGCATAAATTTTATAAGACTCCCACTTATCAATAGAAAATCTTTCTGCTACTCGTCTCCTTTCAGATTCTTTTTCTATAAGACTCAACGCATTTGTATATAAGTTTTCAATTACATTGCCTACTTTAATGTCTTTCAAGACTCTTTTTACAAAGAGGATAAAGGATATCATAGTAGCAATTGCATAAAATATTCCAATTGTCCCAGAAATTAATGGCTGTTCACTTTCTATATTTTGAATCATAAATAATGAAAGAACCGTATAGAAAAAACCTCCGATGAATACTCCAAAAAGACTTAAGACATTTGGTTTATCTATAAAGTCTTGAACTATCCTAGGAGTAAATGAATCAGAATATTTGTTTAAGACTGTTAAAATTGTTGTAAATGTAAAAGTTGATACAGTTAAAAATGTTCCAGTTAAGTTAGATAAAAATGATGATGTAACTTCTGGAGACAGTAGCAATATATTAGGTAATTTTAATTTTAAATCTGGGTTTTTGTAGTCAAAAAACCAAGTTATAAGCAAAAGAATAAAAGATAAGAAAATATATCTTGTAATTCTAATAATATTTCTATTGTTATCATATAGAACTTTTAATTTTTCAATCATTTGTCACCTACTAATCTACTAATATTTATTGTTATTGTTATTGTTATTCTTATTATACGTTTAAGAAAATATAATTTCAATTTTTAAAGACTTTTTAAATCCATAAAAAAAATCTTAGCAATGATTAAATCGCTAAGATCTTTTAATTTTAATATAATTTTGCTCCCGCTGGTATGTTTTTGTTTAGCATTATAAGATTTAACATCTCTTCTCCATCATACTCGCAGATTGCTGATAGGAGCATACCTTCTGATTCTATGCCCATCATCTTACGTGGTGGTAGGTTTGTGATAGCTAGTAGAGTCTTGCCAACTAAAGATTCTGCGCTATAGTATTCTTTTATTCCTGAAAGAATTGTTCTATCTTTACCGGATCCATCGTCTAATGTAAATTTCAATAGTTTTTTAGATTTTGGCACTTCTTCACAAGCCTTAACTTTTACAACTCTGAAATCTGATTTTGAAAATGTTTCGAAGTCTACACAGTCTTCGAATAATGGTTCGACCTTAACCTTTGATAGATCGATCTTTATTGTTTCTGTCTCTGGTTCTAGGATTTCTTGTCCTTCTGCATCTTTACTTGCTTCCAATGGCTTCATGGTTGGGAAAATCCCCTCTACCTTAGATAATTGTCTAAATCTCTATAAAAGTCTATTTTATGGTACTTCTCCATTTACGACAATTTGCTAACTCTCTATAAGTGCCTATAGATTTCTAGCAAATTGTCGTAAATTTGTCGTAAGCTGTCGTAAATTCTAAAATATAAATTTCATCGCTTTTTCAAATTCTCCCATCTGTTCTATCTTAAAATCTTCTGTTGCATCTACATATATATCCATTGTTGTACTAATATCAGAATGACCTAGAATAGACTGCATTGCTTTTGTATTTATATTTTGTTCATTAAGTCTTGTAGTAAAGGTGTGTCTGAAAATGTGATTGCTTAAATGTGGAACTAATAGAATATCATTAGAGTTCGATTTATTTTTATCCATTATACTTAAATTGCAATCTCTAACAATTCTTCTCAAAGCTTTATTAAGTGTTCCATTATTGTGAACCTTTCCGAATCTATTTAAAAATACAAAGTCTTTAAATCCATCGATTGAATCACAACATTCGATTCCAAAAGTCTTTTGTAACTCTCTTTCCATAAGAAAAGCATCTTTTACTTTTTGAACCATAGGAATACTTCGCTTACCTGATTCTGTCTTCGGTGTATTAATAGCATACCTATTGTTTAATCCTTTACCTTTACTATAATATACCAAAGTCCTGTTTACATTTATAAGACCATTATCAAAATCTAGATCGTCCCATTGCAATCCTGTGACTTCTCCAACTCTCATTCCCGTCCAAAGCATAACAATGAATATTGGATACCATTTTTTATATTCATCACTATTAGATAAATATTCTTCAAATATCACCTGTTCTTCTATTGTCATGGCTTTTTTCTTCGGAGATTCATTTCGATAAGCTACTTTCAATTCCTTCAAAGCATTGTCAGACGGATTAAATCTTATATATTCGTCATCCACTGCTAATTCTAATACCTGATGTAAGACAGTATGAACACAATCTATAGTAGAAACCATTAATCCTTGATCTTCCTTTAATCTGTTATAAAAACTTCTAACATCAGATCTTTTAATATCAGATAGTTTAATACGACCAAAAGTCGGTTCTACAAATTGTTGATACATATAGATGTAATTTTTAAAGGTATTATCCTTTAAACCTCTTTTAACCTTTGTCCATAGCTTAAAAGTATCATTTACAGATAAGCTACTTCCTTCGTTGTTGATTCCATCTATAGTATTGCGTAAAATATCTAATTCCTTTTCTCTTAATTCTTTTAGAGTTTTCGCATAGATAGATTTTCTACGACCTATTTTGTCTTGCCACTTAAATTCATAAGTGCCATTTGACCTTTGATATTCACCGTCTTTTAAAACAACCCCTTTACTATCTTTGCGTCTTTTTACCATAAAAATTCTCCTTTTTTGATAAAAGACACGCTATAATTATTATACCGCATTAAGCGTGTTTTATATATAGTTTTAGATTAAATAGAGAACTGTCTATTTAAATATTCTTCCATTAACTTTTTCTTAATAAGACGCTTACTACCATTAAATAATACAAAATCGCAATCATTTTCATCCGTTAATTGTCTAACTTTATCTTGACCAATATTAAAATATTCAGATGCTTCTTTTAATGTTAGAAATGCTTTCTCAGAAACACGAACACCTTTTATATTTTCGTTAATCATAAATCCTCCAAATAATATATTTAAAATATTTATTTTAATATTTTTAAAGTTTTTTGACATTGACAAGTGCCTTGGATTAGCAACATAGGAATCTCACCTCCGCCTCTGTTCAGGATGAGCCGGCTTCAACCTTAGAAGTATCATTATCCTCATTTTCTTCATAGCGAATAGGGTATCCCTCCCTATATTCAAACTCTTACTTATCGCTCCCTTTCTTCTTCCCTTGCTTTTGGCTTAGCAGTACTTGTTTTGCCGAATTATTCAGCAGAAAGATCTTGGCGGATAGGTTATTACGCTCCAAAAATGATTAATGTCTTGTCTTGGTCTATTCAATTGTTAAGGTTCAAATATTGTTTAAATTTCTTTTAAAATAGAAAGAGGACAAAACTCCCCTCACTTTATAAAGGAAAATTTGCCCTCTTTGGTAACCAGAAACTATATTTCTTCTATAAATTTCTTTAGTTTTTCTAAAATCTTATCTCGCCTTTTTATTAAAGCAGGATGTGATATATTTTGAGTCTTTGCTACTGCACGAAGTGTTTCATCATTGAAATATAATCTTTCAATTATTTCTCGTTCATCATTATTTAACTTTGACATTGCATTTCTTAGTGCTTCAATCATCATTTGTGTAGCTACAACTTTTTCAACATCAACATTTTTATCTTCTAGATTATCTACAAAATTCCCATCGTGATTTAGAGACGAAAAAAAAGAGCAAGTGGTTTTTTCTGTCCACCTGCTCTAAATACTTTTCATGTTCTCTTTCCCGCCAGTAGACTTTGTAAATATCCTCACTGACTTTGACCTTTTGTCCGCCTACATATAGATAATATTCTTTTTTCATTTTGAAGTCCTCCGTTTCTTTTGACTGACTGTTTTTCAGGCAAAAAAAAGGAGGACTTCTACACTTAGGCATACGAAGTCCTCTAAAACAGAAAATTAAAAGTATTTTACTAACTGCACTTGATTGTTTCAGTTTGCATATGAAACAATAATCTGCTATAAAGATTATAAAAAAGAGGAATGTTTTGTTTCTTTGGTATTTCTAACATTAGATGTTTAGATTCTTTCATATTTGTTTCCTCCATTTTATCAATAATCTAAATAGTCAGTATTTTTATCTTCTTTATACATAATTGATTTTTATTCATTTTTTTAGTTTCTATTCTATCAAATAGTTTGATAATCTCAGAATCAGAAAATCCTAAGACATATAGTTTTTCAAACAATATTTTTGTTAGCCTGTTCAAATGCTGATTTCTTAACTCAATTATTTTCTTCTCACTTTCAATAACAAAATATCCTTTACTTCCACGACTAACAATTAGTCCCTGTTTCTCAAGAACTTTTAAAGCTTTTTGAACTGTTGCAGGATTACATCCCTCCCTCTGTACTAAAGCCCTTATAGGTGGCATCTGTTGTCCCGGAACATAATCGCCTCTTAAAATAGACACTCTTAACGCTGAAGCAATTTGCAAATATAGATATACATTCATTTATTTTTATTTTTTCTTCCTCGTACGAATTTCCAATAAGCAGAATACGGAATAACCGTAGTAAACAGAAGATAATATTTATTAGCAAACATATCGGGGATTCCTTTTGCATTGAAATGAATAGGAATTTTCTCTGGGAGAAATATGCAAATAATAAATATTACAAACATCATTCCTATCAGCACTAATACATCTTTCAAAAATCTTTTTTTCATGGCAAATCTCCTTTCTATTTGTCAATAGCTTTCTATTTTCCTAAAATTTATCTAACCACCTTATAACTTCTACAAATGTATCCCTATTAATTGAATAATAGATATAATTTTTATATCTACTGTCGGTAATTAATTTACTCTTTTTTAATAAAGATAGATGATAAGATATAGTTGCTTTTTCTAATTTAAAATGACTTGCTATTTCTCCAGCAGTTAAATTTTTATTAGAAATAATTAATAAAATATCCATTCTAATGGGATTTGATAGGGAATCAAATATTCTAACTAAATCTATCATCTTTTATTCCTGAAATATTGCAAATAAACTTAATATTGAAATAAACACCATTATATCTTTTAAAAATTTTTTTCATAGAACATCTCCTCCTTAAACTAAAAATTTAATCTACAAGTTTTTATATAAACGCCACCCGCAATAACGAGCAAAATAAGTGCTACTACCAATAATGTAGGTACTATAGAAAAATGCAAAAACCAATGAAAAAGAATTGGTATAACTAATGCAGCCATTCCAATAATTGCAGATACAATAACAGGCATACTCTGTTTTACTATCATCATCTCACTTTCCCATTCAAAGTTGGGAAATTTTTTATTCAAAGAAATTCCAATCACTGTTATAAAAACGGAATAACAAATAGGAACAATTATTAAGCTGATGGTTTGAATAATGTCCATATCAAGCTTTAGCAAAAATATAAACACAGAAACAATATATCCAATTAAATGAAGCGTAAGATTTACTGCAATCTTAGAATTTAAAATCGTTTTTACCCTAATAGGAGAACTTTGCAAAATCCAAACATTTTTACCTTCTAAAGATATGGAAAATGCTGCCGGACAACTAAGTAAAAACATTGAAGCAATACACATCGGAGCAAAATTTGAAAGATATTCATTAACATTTTCGATTCCCGAATATTCCCCTATTTGTTGTAAAGAATTAAAAAGAAGAAATATGCTGAAAACACATAAAAGTATTACACCAAGACCTGCATTCAATACTGCCATATATGAATTTAGAAACAGTCCCATTTCTTTTTTATATAGGGCAAAAAATACTGATTTTCTATTATTCGAATTTTTGTTGTCAGAATATCTTGTTGTTGTTTTAGCAAGAGTATTAAGCAACCCATACTTCAATGAAACCACTTTGGCAAATATATAAAAAAATACTATTGAAAGAACAATAAATAATCCTACTCCAATGTAAATTGGAAAATTATAGTATTCCATAAATAGCTTAGATAACGGGTACAATCCGGTAATTTGCTTAGAAAGCATAATCGCAATACTATTTTCATTACCTGATTTCATAGCTGACACTGCAATATATCCAATTATCCCTATCATTGCAAATGAAAAAATTAAAGCAATAACATTTTTTCTCTTAAAGAAAGATGAAGCAACAACAATAATGATTCCCATACATGCTGCTATACACATAGGTATCAACGGAACAAAAATTATGGAAGTAAAATACAATATAATCTGTAATGCATTTAAACTTCCGTTTAACACCCAAACAATTCCCCCCGGAAGCATAAACATCAATCCTATTAAAAAATTCAATAAATACATAAACATAAACTTGCTGCTTATAATATCCGAACTTTTTACAGGCAATGACAAAAGATTTTCCATATCACGACTGCCAAATAAAATCCCATTCGAATAAAATATTGTCAAAAATAATATTGCAAAGCTTGATACCGATACCATATATGCCGGTATCAACTTCTGCTGTCCCAGTTGTACCAATGTTTTGGCTGTTATGATATTATAAACAAAGAAAAATATAGCAAGAGTTATTATTCCAAAACTTGCAATAACAATCGAACTTTGTTTTTTATTTCCCGGCTCTTTCATTTCGTTGATCGGAAAGAAATTTATCAATTGTGCTCTAATTAGTATCCAAATTTTGCTCATTATCCTGCACCTCCATGAAAAAAGTTTCCAAAGATTTATTGCCTTTGACTTCTTCTGTATTTCCGCTCGCAATTAACTTTCCATTTTTTATAATTGCAATTTTATTACATAATTTTTCTGCAACATCCAATACATGTGTTGAAAAGAAAATAGCTCCTCCATCTGATACGCATTCGTGCATTATTTTCTTTAGTAGAAAAGTTGCTTTCGGATCAAGTCCAACAAAAGGTTCATCTAAAATTAGTAACTTTGGAGAATGCACCAGTGCAGAAATAATCGCCGTTCTTTGCTTCATGCCATGTGAATACGAAGATATCATTCCCGAAAGATGTTTCGTCATTTCAAACAAATCGCCGTATCTCTGAATTCTTTCTCTGCGTATTTCAGTAGAAACTTCAAATAAATCAGCAATAAAATTGATGTACTGAAATCCTGTCAGATGTTCATATAAATCCGGATTATCCGGAATGTATGCCATTATTTTCTTACAAATAACAGGCTCTTCTTTAATAGAATGCCCGTCAATCGTTATACTTCCATTCTCAAAATCATGAATTCCAACTACCGCTTTTATCGTTGTAGTTTTTCCGGCTCCATTTGCACCAATGAATCCATAAATATCTCCAGACTGTACTGAAATGGATAAGTTTTCAACAGCCTTTTTGTTCCCATAGAATTTACTAAAATTCTTTATCTCTAACATAATTTCCACCTCCATTGACAATTTGTCAGTTATTCCTTGAAATAAAACCGATAACTTGTGTATCAGTAGCTATCGGCAAATTATTCTCCTTGCAAACATTCTATTCTTTTTTAATTACTAAAGAGCTTTTTCGTATTTAAGCTTTGTTCAAGCATTATCTTAAATGCATTTAAGTAGTTATCAACAGGTTCTTCCTTTAAATATCTTATACTTATGTTATTTGAAACAAAAACATAAGCTGTCATAAGCAACTCTGCTGTTTCTAATGGATATTTTACAGAAAAAACTCTTTCCATTATTCCTTGATTTATAATCTTTTCAAAATATATTGTCAGTTTTTCAACAAGCTTGTGGGATAACTTATCTATCATATATTGATTTTCTTTAAGGTCAATTGTTTTTTGTAGCACTGTACCCTCTGCTGAAATATTTTCTGAAGATATAATTGTAACATCTATAAATGATCTGATTTTTTCTATGGCAGTTTTATCTTCATCATAAGCAATAATATAAATATCTTTCAGTAGTCTATCTGAATATTGTTCTACAAGACAATATAAGATATCCTCTTTATTCTTAAAGTGATAATATAACAACCCTCTTGATATATTTACTTTATCAACTATATCCTGAGTTGTTGTATTAGTATATCCTTTCTCCATAAAGAGTATCATTGCAGCATCCATAATCTCTGCACGTCGTATTTCAGGTTCTTTTACATCTCTCATTTTATACCTCCTATTTAAAGGATATCACGCAACTGACATTTTGTCAATTGCGTTTTCTCATTTCTCTTGAATTTTATGGTATAATATATTTACAATTTTAGAAAAATGCTTAATGCTTGCTTGACTTTTGTAGCAAGCACAGTAAGTGTACGGACACTTACGAAAAAATTAATGGAGCAGCCCTTTACGGAATGCTCCATTTTTTTATTTTTTACCTTGTTAGGGAGAGCCCTAATACCCCGAAATATATTTTATAAAGGAGAATAAAATGGCAAATAGATTTAGAAATGAAAGAATAGAAATAAAACTTACTAAAGAAGAAAAGGAAGTTTTTGAAAAGAAAATGAAACTTGCTAATTGCAAAACTATGTCTCACTTTCTTAGAAAGTGCGTATTAGAAAAAGATATTTATGTAGTAGATTTAGAACCATTCAGAAACCTACAATGGTTACTTTCAAATGCAACAAATAATATAAACCAGATTGCAAAAGCAACTAATACAACTGGTGTTATTTACAAAAATGAAATTGAATCTATGAATAATCAGATAGAAAAATTATCAAGAGAAATATGGCAGATCCATTCCCTACTTCTTAATAAATCAAAAGAAAGTTCTGGTGATTAGTATGGCAATTACAAAAATACATCCTATAAAATCAACTCTAAATTTAGCAATAGATTATATAACCAAGAGTGAAAAAACTGATGAGAAAATCTTGGTATCTTCATTCAAATGTCATCCTTCTACTGCCCATATTCAATTTATGAAAACACGAGAAGACAATGATACTAAAGGTACAGTTTTGGCTAGACATTTAATTCAATCTTTTCTACCAGGAGAGGTTGATCCTATAAAAGCTCACGAGATAGGAATGGAATTATGCAAGAAAATTTTAAAGGAAGATTATGAATTTGTTCTTGCAACTCATATAGATAGAGGACATATTCATAACCATGTTATTTTTAATAATGTTAATTACAAGACTGGTAAATGCTACCAGTCTAACAAAAAAACTTACCATAAAATCAGGTATCAAAGTGATGAATTATGTAAAGAAAATAAACTTTCAGTCATTGATGAATATTATGAAGCTTACAAAAGAAAATATAAAACTTCTGGTAAATCCTGGTATGAATATGAACAAAACAAGAAAGGAAATTCTTGGAAGTCTAAACTTCAATTTGATATAGATAGAATGATTAATAAATCTAACTCTTGGGAAGAGTTTTTAGAAAATATGAAATCTCTTGATTATGAAATTAAGTTTGGTAAGCACATTGCTTTTCGTCATAAAGATAAGCAAAGATTTACAAGAGCAAAGACTATCGGAGAAGATTATACCGAAGAAAAAATCAAAGAAAGAATAGATTTAGCTATTAATAATAAAGCTAATCCTATTAAAAAACGTGTAGGAAATGTTATTGATATATCTACTAATGAAAAAGTACAATCTTCTAAAGGTTATGAAGTTTGGGCAAGAAAACATAATATAAAAACAATGGCTGACTCGATAATTAAGCTTAGAGAACAAGGAATTAAATCAATTACACAACTCGATGATCTTATTAAAAAATCTGCAGATGATAGACAAGACTTGTTAGATGAAATAAAGAAAATTGAAACTGAAATGAAGAGTTTATCTCAGGATATGGAAAATATAAATACTATAAATAAGTATCGTGAAATATATAAATACCACAAGAAAAATCCTGAAGATAAGCAGTTTGCAGATGAGTATTATAGCGAACTTTCCGTCTATAAAATAGCCGCTAAAGAAATTTTAGAAAACTATAAAAAGCTACCAAATACAAAAGAAATACTATCCAAACTTGATGAATTGCAAGAAAAAAAGAACACCCTTATGCAAGAGTATTCTTTGAATAAAGAACAATTTTCTGACCTAGTTAAGTATAGGAAAAACTATGAAAATTATTATGGAAAGGAGGTGGAGAGATAAAAAGCTATAAGCGGATAAGCCTATAGCTTTTTTAAGATTATTTACAAAATTTTACTCTAAACTTATCCTACTAGATGACTAGCAAACATTACTATAGGAAGTAATAAGATCAAAAGGACATTTAACGCCATAAAAAACTTATCCTTTTCCTTTACCCAAAATATTAAACCTATTAGTCCAATAATTGGGCAGACAAACATTAAAGTGAGTCTAGTTGGTCTAAGACTTGTATAGCTTTCAAATATTTCTACTGTAAGTAGGTAAGAAATAACAAATATTACAAGTCCAAGTAGAAATATCTTCTTGCTTAATTTCTATTTAATAAATACTCCTCTTTCTTTGAAATTATTCTGTTCTAATCAAATCAATTGTTGGTCTGTCTAAAATTCTCTTTAGTGAAAAATTATAGATTAGTAAGTTGATTGCGTATACCACAATAGAAAATCCAAGAAATAATTTATAGTCATAATATCTTATTAATATATTAAGACTTAAATTAGGAGCTATACGAGATATTACAAGCATGACTCCTAATGTGGTTATTCCCGCAACAATAAATGATTTTATTTGCTCTTCTATAAACTCTTTTCGATAAATATTCTTTAACTCATCTACGTCCATACCGCATGAATAAAGGCTGCCAATTTCCTTCTTTCTACTCATAAGACTTAAATTAATGGATGAATAACCATTTGTCACATTGAGAATAAAAATAATGAAAGCCATCGCAAATGCGACTTTCTTTAAAGATTCTAGATCACTTTTTCGATTCATTTCAATATCTGCTTTTGTGTTAATATCGTACTTTTCATTTGGCATTATCGATTCTCTTATCTTATTATCCAAATAATCCTTTACACTTCTCACCTCAGAGTCTTTTACATTCATATTTAATACATACGGAGCATTAATAAATTCTTCATCTTTTGACTCATCCATAAGTTGGAAGAAGGTATCGAAATCTGTGTAGATTTTTACATAAAATGGTAAAGTTATTGAATCATAGTTTCCCAAATCATCTATAGTTTTAGAAATTTTTATACTTTTTTGAAAATTCTCCCCTATCTGTAAGTTTATATCTTTCGGATTATTAAAATATGGTATTTTATTTGCTTTAGCTACTGGAGTGTTTGGATTTTCTTGTACCATATTATAAAGAATAAATTCTCCCTTACTTGCCCCCAATTTACTAAAGTCTTCATCTTCTAAAGCTATAAGCATCCCATTCAACTGGCTTGAATGACTCTTTTTCAAATCATACTCTAACTTTTGATCCAAAGACTTACTAATAGATTCTTTGGACAAATCTAAATCATTATCTATCTGAATATAACTTTCTTTTGAAATATAGGACTTATCATTTGGAATTTCTCGCTGAATTTCTTTAAAAACTTTAGGAACTCTCTTATTTTCACTATAATAACTAGCTATTACATTGTAGCCTGCATCATAGTAAGAAAAATCTCTGTTATATTTAGTCACTGTAATAATAATGACTAAAACAGAAATAGTTATGACACCAATAGCAGAAATATAACGCTGCGATTTAATACTATCAAGATTGTTTAATTTTAATTCTTTCCATAAATCCCTAGTTCTTTTTTTCTTAAAACTATCAAAGTCTAAATTTCCCTTTATACCTTCAATAATAGATATTTTTGAAACTTTCTTTGCTGGTTGAATAATAGAAAATACTACTACTAAAAGAGCTACTATGACAATTGCTAGGCTAAGTAGAGGACTAAAATAACTAGATACCAAGTTTTCGACCCCTTGATCAATCTCAAGATGCCTAAACAATTTTAAGATAAGACAGTATCCAAAGATATGTCCAATTAATATAGGTAGAACAGATAGGAAAATACCTTCTTTTAATAACAACAAGTATATCTGAAAATCTGTAGTACCTATAGACTTATATACAGAAAGTTCCTTGATTTTCCTAAACGCCCACACCTTGAATATATTTTTTACAAAAAATACAAATAGTAATATAGCACCTATTACAGAAAGAATAATTCCTAATTCAGTTAAAATATTATGGGGAAAGTCATACTCAACACCGTAATAATCTATTAAATTAGAATTGAAAGTTAAGGGAACATCTCTACCTAATTTTTTATTGATTTCATTTTGTAGATTTACTTTGTTATCATAAGCCTTTTCAAAAGAATTAAACTTTAATGCTACTTTGCCAGGATCATTTTCATTTTTCAGTGCTAAAGCATAATTAACTCTACTGTATTTATTATAGACATCTTCATAAATTCCAACCACCTCAAAGTCTTTACTAAAACTAAGATTGTAAGACTCCTTATCAGTAAAAGTACTTATGGCATCTATCTCTTTACCCTCTATTAGTCTATGCCCAAAATCAAGCTGTATTTTATCTCCTAATTTTAGCTTATTTTTTTCGACTAGACTTTTCGATAATACTATTTCTCCATCACTTTTAGCAAAGTGTCCTTCAAGTAAATCTGAATGCTCTCTCATTTTATTTATATCATTATCTTGATAATTTACGGCAATCAAATCATTCTTGTACTTTGCCGATTCAGGGTTTATGGACATTTCACCTACAAATTCTATATTATTAACATCTTTTATTTTTTCAATATCATTACTTGTTAAGTTCCCTTCAAGTTCTGCATCATAAAAATTTACGGTCATGAAACTTTCATTATTATATTTAACAATTGTATAACTATAATAAAAAACCACAGTAAAAAATAAACTTACAATAAATAAGGAAATAAAAATAGGAAAATTCTTCTTATTCATTTCTTTCATCTCCTACAATTTTTCCATCGACAATGGTAATAATACGATTTGCTTGTAAGGCTATTTCTTCATCATGGGTGATTAGGATAATCGTCTGTTTTAAGCTTCTATTGAAATATTTAAAGATTTCTATAATTTCCTTAGAATTTTTCCTGTCTAAATTACCGGTCGGTTCATCCGCT